>JAHEZG010000032.1 GCA_023251195.1 Chitinophagaceae bacterium
GATCGCGTAATGAATAATGATTGGAGTACAAACCTCAATGGAATTTTAAATTCAATTTGTCCGAATACTGCAAAACTGGAAGATGAAACCGATGGATCAAATGAAAGTTTGATATATCCCAATCCGGCTCAGAACGAAACTTACATTCAATTGACTGCCTTTCAATCCGGTTCTTCAACAATTACTGTTTACAATTCAATTGGTCAACAAGTATTGCAAACTCAAAACGATGCAGTTGTTAAAGGCTTCAATCTTTTAATTCTTGATATCAATAACCTAAGTGCAGGTAATTACTTTGTTCGCATTAATGCACCTGGTGTTTCAAGCACATTACAATTTACGAGGGAGTAATTCCTTGTTTTTAGGTGGAAGAAGGGCGCCGGTTAACCAGACCGCGCCCTTTTTCATTTTATGAAAGTTATACTCTGCCATGAATAATTATTTTTGAGCGAAATATTTTTTCAGATGTCATTTACTACTTCTTCTAAAAGAAATTTAAAGGCTGCAACCGGAAATATTCTTTCGTGTAAAGGTTGGGTGCAGGAAGCCGTATTAAGAATGCTGCACAACAATCTTGATCCGGAAGTTGCAGAGCGACCTGAAGATTTAATTGTGTATGGAGGAACCGGTAAAGCTGCACGAAACTGGGAAGCATTTGATCTGATTGTTAAGGCGCTCCATGATTTGAATGAAGATGAAACTCTAATTGTACAAAGCGGAAAACCTGTTGGGATTTTGCCAACACATAATGATGCTCCAAGAGTAATTATTGCCAATTCAAATCTTGTCGGTCATTGGGCAAACTGGAAATATTTCCGTGAACTGGAGGCAAAAGGTTTAATCATGTACGGACAAATGACTGCCGGTTCATGGATTTACATTGGCTCGCAGGGAATTGTTCAGGGCACTTACGAAACCTATTTATCACTGGCAGCAAAACATTTTAATGGTTCATTGAAAGGAACGCTGAATGTTACTGCAGGATTGGGCGGAATGGGTGGAGCACAACCGTTAGCCATTACAATGAATGAAGGTGTTTGTCTTTCGGCCGAAGTGGAAGAATGGCGAGCACAAAAAAGAATTGAAACAAAGTATCTTGATAAACTCACACATAATATTGATGAAGCAATTGATTGGTCACTTGATGCAAAAGCAAAAGGTGAAGCAATTTCTATCGCAGTAATTTGCAATGCAGTTGAACTATTAAAGCGATTAATAGAACGGAATATTTGTATTGACACATTGACTGATCAAACATCTGCTCATGATGAATTGGTTGGTTATTTTCCGGTTGGAATTTCAATTGAGCAGGCAAAAATTCTACGCGAAAAAAATCCAGCTGAATACATTGAACGATCATTGGATACAATGGCAGAACATGTTCGGTTGATGCTCGAATTGCAAAAGCGTGGAGCTATAACATTTGATTATGGAAATAATATTCGCGGACAAGCATTGAGTCGCGGTGTGAAAAATGCGTTCGACTTTCCTGGTTTTGTGCCTGAATATATTCGACCACTTTTTTGTGAAGGGAAAGGACCTTTCAGATGGGTCGCATTAAGTGGAGATCCCGAAGATATTTATACGACAGACGAAGCATTGAAAAATCTTTTTCCTGAAAACAAAGGATTGCTTCGTTGGTTAAATCTGGCAAAAGATAAAATTGCATTTCAAGGATTGCCAGCAAGAATATGTTGGTTAGGAATGGGTGAACGGGAAAAGGCGGGATTATTATTTAATGAATTAGTGAGAACCGGAAAAGTAAAAGCACCAATAGTAATTGGTCGCGATCATCTAGATACAGGTTCTGTTGCATCGCCAAACAGAGAAACAGAAGCAATGTTAGATGGCTCTGATGCAATAGCTGATTGGCCGATTTTAAATTCATTAATAAATACTGCGGGGGGAGCAAGTTGGGTTTCATTGCATCATGGGGGAGGAGTTGGAATCGGATATTCCATTCATGCCGGTATGGTGATAGTGGCTGATGGAACTGATGATGCAGCACGCCGATTGAAACGGGTTTTAAATAATGATCCTGCAATGGGAGTTATTCGCCATGCCGATGCAGGTTACGATATTGCAAAAGACACAGCTCGAAAATTCAGGTTGGATTTAGAATCCAGACTTGGATAACTACTTTCAGAATCAATAATGCAAAATTCTATACACTTAAAGTTCCACAATCAGTTTTTACTGGTCATCGCAACAGTTTATTTATTGCTGATTTTCTGGAATTTATCACTGGTTAATTTTTTCTTTGCTTTTAATATTCCTCCATCACCAATTTTATTTTGTTCAGCAGTATTTCTTAGCCTATCCTGCACTTTTTTTCTGACCGGAAAATATTTTTTTGTTGACTGGAAAATATTTCTGATTGGAATATTAACAGCGATTGCAATTTTTCTTTATGCTAAAACAAAAGGCGAAAAATATTTTGATGTTTCGTGGGACGGGCAGGCTTACCAGCTTGAAGCTGTAATAAAGATGATGGAAGGCTGGAACCCATTAAAAAGTTACATTGATAATTCGGCCAAACAGGAAAATATTTACATCAATCACTATCCGCGTGGCGCATGGTACAATGCATTTTCATTTTACTTGGTAACAGGTAATATTGAAAGTGCAAAGTTGTTTAACTTCATCTGGATTGTTATACCTGCATGTTTGGGCACTGTGGTGTTTAATCAGTTTTTCAAAATCAATTTTTTTGTTGCCCTGCTGATAGCATTGGTGGCTGCAACAAATCCGGTGGCCATCTATCAAAGCGCCAGCAATTATATTGATGGACAAGTGGCAGCAGGAATTCTGACATTTATTTTATTGGCCGTACTTATTTTTTTTATCGGGAATGTTGGACCATCTATATTAATGTCGTTGACAATTTCAATTATTGTAAATTATAAATTCTCTGTTCCGTTTTATTTAATTGTGTTGTCGGCAGGAGTAATTCTTATTTTTTTGATTTATAAAAATAAGGAAGCAACCAAAAAAATTATTGGCTCCGGTTTAATCGGATATGTTTTCGGAATTGGCGTACTTGGATTTTCACCCTACATCACAAACCTCATTGAATTTCAAAATCCGCTTTATCCATTGTTTGAAAAAACTAAACCTGAAATTACTAGTGGCATTGAAAAATCCATTCAACCTGTATCATTTGAAAATATGAATCGGATGGAGCGGTTGTTTCAAGCCAATTTTTCAAAAGGTGTATGGAGCCGGACACCATATGATAATGAGCTTAAAATTCCAGGTGTTTTTACAGCTGATGAACAAGAAAACTACAAGCGACCTGATTGCGAAATGGCAGGCTTCGGACCTTATTTTTCTTTAGCATTATTAATATGCTTTGTATTGCTCCCTGTTATTTTTTTTAATAACCGAACTGTTTTTTACCTGGTAATTTTAGTCATAAGTTTTTTATTGCTTTCCACACTTATTACAAATGTGGGTTGGCTTGCAAGGTATGCACCGCAGTTTTTTCTAATATGCATGGTCATTGTGGTTGCAGCTTTTCACTTAAAAAATTTTACTGTGCTTTTGCCCGGAGCCATCTGTTTAACACTATTGATGAAAAATGATGCTGAATTGATTGATATAAATTATACCAGCCAGAATTTTTATACAAACGACTTGAAAAACTCATTGAAAGATTTAACAAAGAGAAGTGATACCGTGTTGGTTTATTTCGATCGGTTTAGCAGCAACAGAGCACGGTTTAAAAAATATAAAATAAAATTCAAAGAGGTAAAATCAATAAAGGAACTAAATGTTGACAGCCCCAGGTATTTTCGCTGGATCAATAATAGAATCGCAACGAATTAATTTTTATTAAAAATTTTATTGCAACAAACCTTCGGTCAATCGAATTTGCCTTTGAATTTTAATGCCTGCTTCACATGAGCCAGATGATGCCTGCAATGCCACGCATAAAGGGCAACCACACTTTCAAGTTTTAATTCTCGGCTATGTTCAGGATGAATAAAACAATTTTTCCAGTCTTCATCATTCATGTTTCGCATTAACAATACCCATCGTTTATGCAGGCCATCTATAATTTCAAGCGACCATTCAATAGGTGCATTTGTTACATCGGGTAAAAGCGCCCATAAATTTTCAAGATATGGTTTTATTGTTGGCTTATCTTCTGTAAGAGCAAGTTTAAATCTGGTGAAAGCATTGGAATGGCTATCAGCGCAATGATGTACTACCTGTCGAATGTTCCAGCCTTCGGGACGATATATATATGCAAGTTCTTCATTCGTTAAGTTTTCAGTTTCGGATTTAATATGTGAAGGAAATTTTTCAATTACACTTATACATTCAGTAATTAAATCAGCATTAATTTCTTTTGGCCAATTGAATTTACCGATCGGATATTTTAAGTTTTCAATAGTTGTTTCCATTATTTCTGTAGTTGTTTTTTAACTATCATTTTATCGATGCGAACTTTTGTATTGATACAATCCATCACGATAAATCACTGATAAACCTTCCAAATAATTTTTCAAAAAATTCTGCGTACTGTTTCGTTCCGATTCTGATGGGTCAAATTTAATAGAAGGATAAGATAGACTATCTAAGAAATAATAACTATCGCCACCATATTGAAGATCAGTAAAGAAAACTTTGTTTTCATAATGATAAGCCAACGAAGCTTCAGTATTACGGCTGATAGCAAATGGCTTGAAATCAATACTGAATAAATTTTGTCCGGCGAAATGATATTCGCCATTGTATCCACATTCATTTATAAGTGTTGAAGCGAAATCCATTTGCGAACATACCGAATCAAAATTCCCAGATGCATGTGAAGTGTTCAACAGCAATGCAGGAATGTGATATACTTTATAATTCTGATCTTTCAATTCATACACTTCACCATGATCAGCAAGTATTAAAAAAATTGTATTGCTGAATTGAACGGTTGTAGCACATTTATTTAAAAATTTTCCAATCGCATAATCTTCATAGTAAAAAGTAGATTCTTTATCGCTCATTCTTTTTACTTCAGGATTTGACTTTAAAAAATAATCGGGAACACGATGCGGCGCATGATTACTCACAGTTAGAATTACAGAAAGATTCGGTTGAAGGTTGCCATTAAATATTTCGCTGTAAGCTTTATCAAATAAATCTTCATCGCAAACGCCCATTGCATTTTTATACCGGATGTTTTTGAAAGAAGTGATATCAAAAATATTTTCAAAGCCACCTTGTTGCATAAACAATTTCATGTCATCAAAATTTGAATCGCCACCATAAAAAAATTTGGTGATATACCCTTCATCATGTAAAATATTTCCGAGTGTGTTAAATTCATTCAATCCTTTTTTACGAATTAAACTGCTGCCAATGATTGACGGAAAACCTGCCACAACAGATGTTAAACCGAAATGTGTTCTTGGCCCGTTACTATAGCAATGAGTAAACAAAATACCCTTACTGCTCCATTTATCAAATTGAGGTGAAAGTTTTTTACCCCCTAAAATTCCAATTTGTGCGGCCGAAAAACTTTCACAAATAATAATGACAATATTTTTTTTCTGCTGAACTACAGGTGTTCTTAATTTTCGCTGAGTTGGAAATTTATTGGAAAGAGAAATTTCATCGGCATGCACCGAAATATTTTTTACAAAATTAACAGCGGTGCTATCAGCTATCTCAGGGAATATGGTCAATGTTTTTTTATAAATGGAATTCTGTGCAATTGATTTTATAAAAGTATAGGCACCATTTGAACTCATTTGATTTAAGAGTGAAGAAGAACTGAAACTGGTCAGTTTCCAGAATGGCCCGTCGTAATAAAGAAATGACAAAGCAAAAAATGTAAGCAATGAAATCAAAAACCATTTTGCCGACTTTAAGCTTTTATCGATGAAATATTTTTGAAAATTCCGCCGGCACAAATTAAAAAACAGGTAAATAAATAATCCGAACAAAAGCAGAATCCACATAACCGGATATTCATGATAAATCATTGGTAAAACAGTTTCAGGGCTTTCATATTCCTGCAAGGCATATTGATTTAACCGGACACCAAACTGACCGAAATAAAAAACATCAACAATATTGATAAAGAATATAATGTTGACTGCAATGAATGAAATCAGAAAAAAAATTCGCTGGCTATAAGAAAATAGTAATCCGATGAAAAATGAAATAAGCAAACTGCATAGTATACAAACCGCAACTACTGAGGAGTCAATAAAAAAACCAATGGCAAATAATAAAATTAAATCTGAAACCGGGGCATGCACAACAGCAGTATAATAGGTTGCAAGAAAGCATACACGCAGCCCAAACAAAATTAACTGGCTGAATAAATAAAATTTCAGCTGGTATTTGAACAAAGCGGAATTCATCAATTGAAAAGATGGGCCAACAAAGATTTAAGATTTAATCAGCTCCAGGTTTTTCTTTAACCATGGAACATATTTTATCACATCATTATCAGCATCTTTATCTTTATGAATAAATTCTTTCATCATCGAAACCAATTTCTCCCCTTGATTTTTTGAAACTGATTTTGAAAGCAATTCAATCATGGTTATCATATTCTTTTCTCTTAAATAATTATCTTCTTTCAATAAATCTTTAAAATCATTTTTTATCTGAACTAATCTGTAAGTGATGGTATCAATTTCTTTCAGTTCATGCCGAATCATTAATTCGCAAACGGCAATCTTTAATTTCAAACCACTGTCGGCTTTTTTATAAGAATCAAGCAAGCCCATTTTAATAATGTGGCGTATGCTCTTATCGTAATTCTTTTTGTCAAAATAAAAAATAGCCAGATTGAGGTAAACAAAAATTTCGTAAAACGGAATAGATTTTAATACAGGTCCGGCTTTTAATTCTTCCAGCAATTCAATTGCTTTGTCAGGATTTACAACAGAATAATTAATGGTTAACGCATTGTAATAGAACACTAAATATTTATTGTATAAAAGCCGGTTGTGTTCCTCCATACCAAGCCGAAGCTTTTCGCTCCACTCCAGCGACTCTTTGTATTTTTTATTTTTAAAAAGAGTGTTTACAATAAAGGTGAGAATTTCCAACTTGTGTTCATGCGTGCTTTTGTTGAACATTCGTTTCTTCTGAAAATTTTTATAAGCGGTGAGTAAATATTTTTCAAGTGTTTTGTATTCGTGTTTTTGTAATAAGGTTCGACTTACAGCATTAATCATTCTGAATTGGAACTGTGCGCTCTTTGATAATTCTTTATCTGAAGAAAACTCTTTCAGTGTTTTTTCAAGCAGCTTAATCAAAACCGTATCTGATGAAAAATTTTGTGAAAGTTTTATTCGGTAATTTATGGCGGCAAGTACCTGATCAATCTCGCGGAGTTTTCTGAGTTTCTCATAATTGTTCTGCCGTTTCTCAATGTAATCTTCCGGATTAATATTCACCAATGTATTCGATAACCGGATGTATTCGGAATAGATGATGTCAAGCATTTCAAAATACTCGATGGCAATTGCTTTTGTTTCTGCTTTCTTTAAATAGTAGCGGGCTACGCTGAAATTATTCTGATTAAACTGATGTTTGTATAAACCAAACAAAGCATGAATAAATATTTCGTCCTGACTTTCTACATATTGAAGAAGTAAGGATTTATTTAGCACCTGCAACAGCCGATGCTTGAGTCGGTAATACGCATTGCGGTTATAGGGCGGATAAAACTTTTTAATAGCAGCTGATTCGGTATAACTTTCAGCAGCATCTCGAATGTGATCGAACAACGAAATGTCCTTTCTGTCGTGGCTGTACTCCATGCGTGATGCGTACAATTTGTAGTGACGAATGTCTTCTTTATTCATTCGTGCAATTACCTGATTGAGTATATCCATTTTGATTAAAAATTATGAAGCCGTAAGAAATATATATTTTCTGAAATTGTAAAACCTTTTATACATTTAACTTTGAACAATAAATCAACACCATGAAAAAAGTTTTATTTGCCTTCGTAATTTTTGTGAGCTTCAATACCGTAAATGTATTCGCTCAGTGTGGAAATATTGTTCTGACAAATGTGTCTTTACAGGATACCGGATACTATCAGAGTTTTGAGCTTTTAAATTTTTCGCTGACAAACATTTCGTCTGATACAGTTACTGTTGATACATTATTAGTAAAGGGTTTTGTATTAAATCACAGTGCTATACCCGATCAGGTGAATACCACCAACATGGTTTTTTTACCGGGTCAATCTTTTCCATTTTCCAATGTCCTTAATCTGGTTCCCACCGCTTTTCAAACAGGCGATAATGTGGTTGTTATATGGCCTATCATAAACCAATCAAATTGCGATTCGGCAATTGAAATAATTTTTGTAAAGGATAATGTTGGCATTAATGACCCAGGATTAAATTCTGAATTATACACCAGTATATCAGGCCGAAACCAACTTACCATACATAATCTGACCGGATCGGGCATTGCTCAATCATTGGTTCATGATTTAAGTGGAAGAATAGTGAAACAGTATTCAGAAAATGATGCAATACTTAATTTGAGCAACCTGAGTGCCGGCTTGTATATTTTAGAGGTAAAACTTGCCAATAAACAAAAAGCAATATTTAAAATTGCTGTTCAATAGTTGCATTTCAGGATATAATATCGCCCAAATTTTTTTACGGTCTGCTAAAATTGTTTGACTTTCTCATATCGAATTTCTGAATAAGTTATTTCCTGCTTTTTCGACAACACAATAGTATACTTTTGTAAAAAAAATGAATGAATAAGTATATAATTCTGTATTTAGTATTGATTGTGTTTTTCATTTCGGCATGCCTTCATTCTCCGGTCATTTCACCAAATCAGCCCGAAGTAAGTTTTAAAAATGATGTGCAACCTATAATGATTGGCAATTGCACAAGTTCAGGTTGCCATGGTACTTCTTCTGGTGGAGAAGGCATATTCTCATTAATGACTTATGATGATGTAATTAATAATGGAGGAATTAATTCAGGTAAACCGGAAAAAAGCAAATTATACAAGGCAATTACCAGTAAAGGTGAAAACCTTATGCCACCCAATGGTAAAATGGCAGACCAACTGATTTTAAAAATTTATGACTGGATTGGTCAAGGGGCAAAAAATAACTGAAATGAAAATAAAAATAAGCGCTTTGCTTTTAATTGTATTTTGTGTTAGCGGTTGTTATTATGATAAATACAATAAACTTTATCCGCCTGTATCAGAAACTACTTGCGACTCGTTGAATGTTACATACTCAGTTTCTGTAAAAGATATTATGAATAATTATTGCATCGGTTGCCACAATGCTTCAACCGCTTCAGGCGGCGCCACACTTGATTCATATTCCAGTATACTTCCGTGGGTGCAAAGCGGCCAGCTTATGGGAGATGTAAAACAATTAAGTGGATTTATTTCCATGCCACCCGGATCAAAACTGAGCGATTGTGATATAGCAAAATTGCAGAAATGGGTGAACGACGGTGCGCCAAACAATTAAAAAAAACTTCATGAAAAAATTACTTGTTTTCATCACATTGATGAATCTCTTTCAATTTGTATCGGCTCAGGATATTTCAGATATGCTGAATGATTCATCAATAAAAAAAACAGAAATTGTTCATGCAACTTTTAAAGGAACGCGATTGATAAATTTTCACACAATAGAAACAGCGGGCAAGCGCACATTGGAATTTCGTGTCGCGCATCGCTTCGGTGATTTGAGTTCGGGTGGATATGGTTTTTATGGATTGGATGGTCCTGCAAGTTTGAATCTCTCTTTCAACTACAGTTTAGATGGAAGATTTGAATTAGGAATCAGCCGCACTTCAACAGATAAACTTTATTCGGGATATTTTAAATTCCGATTGCTTCGCCAGACTGAAATTAATAAAATGCCAATCAGTATTACAGTGTTGAGTGAGATGAATGTGAATGGTTTGAAAAGTTCAAATGCCACCCAACCTGAATACCATTACTTCAACGACCGTTTCAGTTATGTACATCAACTTATGATTGCACGAAAATTTTCTGAAGCATTTTCATTTCAAATTGCTCCGACCTTGGTGCATTATAATCTGATGACAAACCTCACTGACCAAAATGATATTTTTTCAATTGTTGGAATGGGGCGAATGAAAATTTCCAATCGTACTGCGCTCACCGCCGAATATTGTTATCGGTTGAATAAATATATTTCTAACTTTTCTGATTATCACAACAGCGTGGGTGTTGGTATGGATTTAGAAACCGGCGGGCATGTGTTTCAGTTTTTCTTCACCAACAGTTTTGGAATTAACGAAGCGCAGGCAATCCCCTATACAAAAGGTGATGTGTTGAAAGGAAATCTGAAACTCGGATTTAATATTTCCAGAGTATTTACTCTTTAATTTATTGGAGTAGTTTGTTCTACTCTTAAACCCATTGCCATTATTCCGGGCAATGGATCTAGTCGCATGATTTGCTCGAATGTGAAATTGTATTTTCCTTTTTTATTGAATCGCGCATTTTGCTGTGCTAGATATTTTAAATCCCAGATGTCGCCCATGCCTTCTCCGTGCCAGGCCCCTTCTTCATCAGCCAATGAAACTTCAACCCGCTGTCTTTTTGATTGACCATCTGGAAAAGTGGTGGTAACCATCAGCCACAAATTGCTGTAAGGATAAATACTTGCGTGACGCACATTGATATAAACATTGTAAGTAGCAGCAGTATCAACTACATCCACTTCGAAATTTAATTTATCGGTGCTTTGCCAAATTGATTTTTTAATTGTTTCGTTTTTTTCAAACACTCGATTTTTATCGCAACTCTGAAAACAGAGTGTGGAAATAAAAAATAAAAAAAGTATGGTTGAATTTTTTTTCACGCTAAAAATTTGAAGCCACAGATTTACAGATTGAATTAAAGAGAAAAATTATTAAACTGATTTACACAAAAGTCAAATCAATAATCGCAAACTTCTGCTAACTGAAAACTGCCAACTGACTCAACCTATTGATGGCCGAGTTGGTCCGCTGTCATCGCGATTTGGTTTTGCGCGGTTTGGATTTTGATTCGGGTTTTTATTATGATTGGGGTTCGGTTTTGTATTTTGTTTTTGTGGCTGCCGCTGATTTGGATTTTGTGGTGTTGCTTTTTGCCCTGACTCAGCCGAGAGCGGTTTTCGTTCGGCCCTTTGCAAAGGTTTTTGTTGCGACTGAGTTTTAACTGTTGGTTGACTTGTTTTATCACCCAACTGTCGTGGTTGATTTCTATCGCCACTACGGTCTTTATTTCTGTTTTTGCTTTTCGATTTTTTCTTGCCTAAAGATTCCAAAGTAATTTGTCCAACTACATCGGCATACTTTAATTCTTCTTCTACCTGTGTTTTTCTTACAGGTGCTTTCACTGCATATTCGCCAAGATCGGCAGGTTTTTCTCCTTGCTTATTCAGTTCAATAATTTCTTTCACCTTATCAATCGGAACCGGATGAAAAACATTTTTTTCCTTGTATGCAAAAAACATTAACCGACGGAAAATATCTGTTTTCATCAGGTAGGCTACACCACTTACTGTTTCAATTTTCTCAACATTTTTTGGGAAATCCTGTACTGCATCAAGGTAAGTATCCAATTCATAATTTAAACAACATTTCAAGCGCCCGCATTGACCTGAAAGTTTAGCCTGATTGATTGAGAGCTGCTGGTAGCGGGCCGCAGAAGTTGTAACCGATTTAAATTCGGTGAGCCAGGTACTGCAGCACAATTCTCTGCCGCATGAACCTATGCCGCCAATGCGTGCTGCTTCCTGTCGTGCACCAATGTGATTCATTTCCACCTTCACTTTAAATTCAGCGGCATATGCTTTAATCAATTCTCTGAAATCAACACGGTCTTCGGCTATGTAATAGAAAGTTGCTTTTTTTCCATCGCCCTGAAATTCAACATCGCCAATTTTCATATCCAGATTTAATGACCTCGCAATGGCCCTTGCACGCACCATAGTATCTTTATCGCGCTTGCTGGCTTCTTCCCATTTGACCTGGTCGTTTTCAGAGGCTTTGCGAAGAACAGTTCGGATACTGGCGTTGTTTTCCTGAATTTTTTTTCTCTTCATCTGAAGCCGAACTAATTCGCCTGTTAGTGAGGCTACGCCAACATTGTAACCTCCCATCTCTGTGTCAACTACCACTACATCGTGTGTATCAATTAATAATTTGTTGGTGTTTCGAAAAATTTCTTTTCGCGAACCGTTCTTGAAACTGACTTCAACAAACCGGGTGATTTCATCATCGTATCCAACGGCAATACCTGAAAGCCAGTCATAAGTATTTAACCGGTTACAACCACCACTCGAACACGAACCATTGCTTTTACAACCAGATGGTTTACCATCTTTTCCAGCACCTGAAGTGCATCCGTTACAACTCATAATTTTGATTTGATAATTTGGTGATTTGATAATTTGATGATAAACTTCTTTGGCATCAGATTTTCAAACGATGAATAATTTATGAGTATTGATTTTATGCAAATTAATTTTTTCATTATTGGTTTTTTTGTTTGAAAGAAAACGGAAAGAATAATTTCCGCTCTTTACAAATTTTATTCAACAATAGTTGATTCAGGTCAAAACTACTTCATTCCTTTTTAACAGGTGCGACAGGAATATGCCGAGATTCATGAACAGAATTTTCGGATTGGCATTTCGCTCCAGGTGAAAACACGATTCTTCCAACCGCTTGATTATTTCTTCCTTGCTTTTAAACGACAATCGCTGGTTCATGTATTGCGCCAATTTCAGTTCGTTCTCAGTTAATCGTGCTTTTGTTTCACCAATGTGTTCGAGCACAAAAACCTCACGCATCAAATCCAGTCCATAGCGCAAAAGCCCTTTCATGTTTTCTCTTCCTAATTCTGTATTTACTTTCTCGCAAAAATCTATGAGCGTTTTTCCTTCGTGACTTCCCTTCAAACAAATTCTTAAAAAAAGTATGTACAGTTTTTCATTATCGTCTTCACTGTTCCCGGCAAGTTTTAATGCTTCATTAAAATTTCCATCCACTTGACGGGTAATTGCATGCGCTTCTTTGACAGAAATTCCTTGTTTGTGTTCTAATTGAAAAATAATTTCTTCATCTTTAAGGCGAGGAATCTTTAGCAATTGTACCCGCGATAAAATCGTATTCAGAATTTGTTCCTGGTTATCAGCCACTAAAATAAAAATGGTATTCTCTGCAGGTTCTTCCAGCGATTTCAATAAAACATTTCCGGCTTCTCTTAAAAATTCAGGCATCCAGATTATGTAAATCTTGTAAATGCTTTCAAACGATTTGAAATTTAATGAACGAATAATTTCATGACACTCTTCCACACTTATGTTTCCTTGTTTGTTTTCGGCATCAAGTGATTCAATCCAATCCTGAATGTTTAGATATGGATTTTCAAAAAATGCTTTTCTCCACTCTTCAATAAAATCGGTGCTCTTCGGTTTGCTTCCCTTTGTTGAAACCACAGGATAAGTAAAATGAATATCGGGATGAATCAGCTTCTGCGATTTCATACACGAAGAACATTCACCACAGCTGTCTCCCGTACTGTCGTTATTGATGTTTTCATCAACAAATCTGTTTTCACAATTCAGGTACTGAGCAAATGCAACGGCCAGCGAAAGATGTCCGCTTCCTTCCTGCCCCAATAACATGATTGCATGTGGCACACGCTTGTTCGCAACACTCTGAATGAGTTGCTGCTTCAAAGATTCCTGACCGATGATGGAAGAAAATTGCATTTCGGTAAAAATATAAATACAGAATTGCAGAGTGAATTATTTTTTAGAATTTCAAGAAATTGAAAATATCTAGTGATATGATGAAATCTAAATGCTTTTGTTAATGGCTTGAATTTCTGAAATTTTAAAAACAGGAAGAATTTCAAATTATCCATCCCGTTTTCTATATCGCAAAGTTGCCAACGAACACATCACCAATCCGCCAATGCTGATGGCGGTGAGTTGCGGAAGTATATCTTTTATGGTTGAACCTTTAAGCACCACCATTCGCATGACCGCTACGAAGTAAGCAATTGGATTAAACTTCGTAATGTTTTGCGCCCACTGTGGCATCGCTTCAATTGGTGTAAACAATCCGCTCATTAAAATAAATATGACCATGAAGAACCACGCGAGAAACATGGCTTGCTGTTGTGTATCCACCATGGTAGAAATCAGCAATCCGAAACCGAGCAATGTGATGAGATAAACAGTTGCGAATAAATAAATGAGTGGAATAGAACCGAGAATGTGAATGCTGAAAACCCATCGTGCCACCAATAATCCAATGGTGAGTTGCACTAATCCAATTATTAAAAAAGGAACTTGTTTGCCAATGATGAAGTGCGCCTTTTTTATGGGTGTAACATTTATCTGTTCAATGGTTCCGATTTCTTTTTCGCGCACAATGTTTTGTGCCGACATAAACATACCTACCATCGTGAGCAACATCACAATCAAGCCTGGCACCATGAAGGTTTTATAATTCATGTACGGATTATACCAGAATGAATAAGGAGTATTTAAAATTTTCTGTTGATCAAATTGTTGCTGATTGATCCACTGCGCATCAATCTGCT
Organism: Chitinophagaceae bacterium; assembly: GCA_023251195.1. GTDB lineage: Bacteria > Bacteroidota > Bacteroidia > Chitinophagales > UBA10324 > UBA10324. The sequence continues at coordinate 14,596 of JAHEZG010000032.1, forward strand.
GATTGAAATTCTGAATGATACTGAGCGCATAAGTATTGATTACACCTGCAGCGGCACCATCAATTGCATTGATGTTGAGCAATAATTTTGTGTGCTGCTCCTTCATCAAATCATGTTCGAATCCTTTTGGAATCATGAGTATGCAGCGATCTTTTCCCTGCATTATGTCTTCATCAGCATGTTTCTCATCAAACGAAAAATCGGATAGTTCGAAATAATTACTCGCTTTAAATTTTCCAATCAGTTGTCGCGATGCCTGACTTTGATCCTGATCAATCACATGCATATTCAGGTGACGAATTTCAAATGTTGCTGCATTGGAAAGTATGAGCAACTGAATGAGCGGCATCATAATAATCTGCGGCAACATCGCACGGTTGCGAAATATTTGCAGAAACTCTTTTCGGATAATTACCAATATGGTTCGCATATTATTTTCTCTTATAATTTAAATAGGAGTAATAAGAGTTTGAAAACGAGTCAAAGGAGTTTTTAACTCTTATAACTCCAAAGAATTTACTCCTAATACTCCTAGTAAATATTTTCATCTGAGTTTCATTTTAAATCTGCGTGAAGCCAAAAACAGAAATACAACCGCCATGAAAGCAAGTACACAAGTGTCTTTCCAGACCACGCTCCATCCTGCACCCTTCAACATGATATCACGCAACATGCTGATGAACCAACGAGCCGGAATAATATTACTGATCACCTGTAACGGTACAGGCATATTATCAATCGGAAAAATATATCCGCTGAGAATTATGGTAGGCAACATTAATCCCATCATGGAAATTAACATCGCCGCCATTTGATTCGGTGCGATGGAAGAAATTAAAATTCCGAATGAGAGCGCAGTGATAACAAACAACAACACTTCGCCGAGCAACAGAAAAATATTTCCTCTAATGGGAACATGAAACACAAACATGGAAAGCCCAAGTGTGAGTAGTGTTATGCTGAATGAAAGCACTAGGTACGGAATCACTTTTCCTAAAATCACCTGCCACGATTTGAGAGGAGAAACCATAAGTGCTTCCAGTGTGCCGGTTTCTTTTTCGCGTGCGAGAGAAATGCTTGTCATCATCGCGCTCACCAACATCATGATGATGGTCATCACACCCGGAACAAAAAGATAAACTCCTTTCAGCTCTTCGTTGAACCACATGCGCACTTCAGTTTGAATAATTGCCGGTGGTTTCGAACCTTTGTTTAATTCCTGCTGGTAGTTCAGCAGTATTGCACGCGTGTAGGCAACAATTGTATTGGCAGTATTCGGATCTGTGGCATCACCAATGAGTTGAATGTTGCCGATATTTTTTGAGTAAATATTTTTCGCCAGATTATTTTCAAACACAATTACCTCCTTCACCTTTCCGCTTTTAAAAGCAGCTTCAATTTCTTTTTCGGAATGAAGATTCTGATAGAGATGAAAATATTCGGAAGAAAGAATCCGGTTAGTGATATCTCGCGACACATCATCATGTGCCATATCGAGCACTGCCACATTCACATTTTTTATTTCGTTGGTAATTGCAAAACCAAAAAGTAAAATCTGCACAATGGGCATTCCGAACAAAATGAGCATCGTTCTTCTGTCGCGAAAAATGTGACGAAATTCTTTTTGTAAAAATCCGAAGAAGCGGCGGCGGTTCATTCTTAATTGTTTCGAGTTTCGGGTTTGTAGTTTCGGGTTTGCTGCTTACTGTTAACTGATTACTGTTTACTGCTCACTTCTGTTGGCCTTGCGAGTTTCAGAAAAACTTCATCCATACTTTCTGCATTAAATTGTTTTTTCAATTGCACAGGAGTATCAAGCGCTTCAATTCTTCCATCCACCATAATGCTCACGCGGTCGCAGTATTCCGATTCATCCATGTAGTGAGTCGTAACAAAAACAGTTGTGCCTTTTTCCGCAGCGTTGTAAATCAAATCCCAAAATTGTCTTCTGGTAATCGGATCAACACCGCTTGTTGGTTCATCAAGAAAAACAATTTTCGGTTTATGAATCATTGCAACTGACAGCGCCAGTTTCTGTTTCCACCCGAGCGGAATATTTTTTATTAATTCCTTTCTGAAACTTTCCATTCCCAATTCCGAAATCAATTCTTCCGCTCTTTCTTTTAAAATATTTTTCCGCAAGCCATAAATGCCTCCGTAGAACTGAATGTTTTCAATCACCGTCAAATCTTCGTACAACGAAAATCGCTGCGCCATGTAGCCGATATTTTTTCTGATCTGTTCTGCTTCAGTAAACAAATTGAAACCTGCAACATTTGCCTTGCCCGAAGTCGGCGACCACAAACCGATTAACATTTTTATCGCAGTCGTTTTTCCGGCACCATTTGCTCCGAGAAAACCAAACACTTCTCCTTTTCTCACCTGAAAAGAAATATTATCAACCGCTGTGAACGAACCGAATCGCTTCACTAAGTTTTCAACTTCAATAATATTTTCTCCGGTGAGTTTCAATTATTCAATTTTAGATTTTCAGTTTTTATTGTGTTCCATTAAATGCATAAAACAATCTTCAATTCCTGCTTCAATTATTTTCACTTCAATATGCTGATGACCTTGTTGTTTTAAAAGCGATTCGATTTTTTCTGTTGATGAATTTTCTTTTTTCATGGTGATATGTAAAAATTCCCCAAAGCCATAAACACTTTCAGCATCTTCAACTTTTAAAATATCCTTCCGCAGTTTCTGCATGTTATCTGATTTAACTGCAATCACATGCAACGGAAATTTTTTTGTAATCACACCCGGCGGATCTATATCGAGAATTTTTCCTTTCTGAATTAATGCCACACGATCGCAACGACTCGCTTCGTCCATGTAAGGAGTGGAAACCAGAATAGTGAGTCCGCTTTGTTTTAATCGGCCTAACATTTCCCAGAATTCTCTTCTCGAAACCGGATCTACTCCCGTAGTCGGTTCATCTAAAAATAAAACTCTCGGTTTGTGAATGAGTGCGCAGCACAAAGCGAGTTTCTGTTTCATTCCACCGCTCAATTTTCCTGCGCGGCGATCTTTGAATGGTTCTAATTGCACATAAATTTCTTTGATGATGGAATAATTTTCCTGTACAGTTGTTCCGAAAACTTTTGCAAAAAATTCCAGATTTTCCTGAACAGATAAATCAGGATACAACGAAAATTTTCCGGGCATGTATCCAACACGCGAACGAATGGCAATTTCATCTTTCAAATGAAAACCATCCACCAACGCATCGCCGCTATCTGCATTCATCACTGTAGTAAGTATGCGAAAGAGTGTGCTCTTGCCCGCACCATCAGGACCAATGAATCCAAACAACTCACCTTCATTCACCGAGAATGAAACATCATCCAAAGCTTTTGTGCTGCGGAATGATTTGGTGATGTTGGTGGCGATTACTCTTTCGTTCATAATTTTTTTACTAGGAGTAATAGGAGAAATACATTTGGGGTTATAGGAGTTAAAACTCTTAAGACTCCTTTCAAACTCTTATAACTCCTAGTTAAAATCATTTGTTAGAAAATTTTATTTCCCCCGGCATTCCAATGTTTAGTGAGCCATCATTCTTCACTAACACTTTCACAGCATACACTAAGTTCACGCGCTCTTCTTTTGTCTGAATAATTTTTGGTGTGAACTCAGCAGTCGGCGAAATCCATGAAACAGTTCCGCCGAGTTGCGTATTTTCTTTTTCGTTTTTGTCAACGAACACTGTAACAGTTTGTCCGAGTTTAACTTTCGGTAACTGGTCGCCGCTCACGAACACACGAAGAATCATTGTATCAAGCGGAGCAATTTTAAACAGCGGTCTTCCGGGTGCAGTTACTTCACCCATCTCTGAATATTTATCGAGCACCACTCCGTTGATAGGTGAAGCAATCAATGATTTCTGAATTTGGTCATTCACCTGGTCAACCTGCACATTCAATGATTTTAAATCGCTGCTCACAGGTTCAAATTGTGTTTGCAAACTTTCAATTTGTTTATCAATCACCTGAATCGCTCCTGTGATATCATCCAGATTTTTTTGCGTAGCTGCTCCTTCTTTTACTAAACCAGCAATGCGATTTTTTTCTTTCTCCTGAACAGCGCGTTGTTGTTTCAGCACTTCAATCTGCGCACCGATATTCGGATTACGCGATTGCGAACCCTGCATCATCGCAAACAATTGTTGCTTCTTTAAATGCAACGCATTCGTATCAATGCAACCAACTATTTCTCCTGCTGAAAGAGTTAATCCTTCGCGCAGATTCAGTTGAATGATTTGTCCGCTTGCTTGCGATGAAACCATTACTTCATTGGTTTCAAAATTTCCATAAGCATCGGAATTTCCGTTTCCGCTGTTACACGAAGCCCATAATAAGATGAGCATTGGCAAAATGTATTTCATGAGTTTTGATTTCATATCAGTATCCTCTTGTGTTTTTTAATTTCATTTCAGCTTGCAGCAATTGCAATTGATGAATTTTTAAATTCAACTCTGCCTGTGTTGCATTGTTTTGTTCGGTGACATAATCAGTAGTCGTTGCTGTTCCGTTTTCCAATTGATTTTCTATTGTGGTTGCAATTGATTTTCGCAGCGTTACTAACTGCGCATCGTACACTAATAATTTATTGTACTTATTAATATCCGCATTCTGCTGAATGGATTGCATGTCGGTA
>JAHEZG010000033.1:0-6727 GCA_023251195.1 Chitinophagaceae bacterium
TACTTCCGTTTTTATTTTTCAACGCAGTGCTCATTAACAATTTCAGCGTTTTATAGTCGTTGGGTTTTAAACTGGTTCTTAAACCTGCACTTGCTCTGAACATATTTATTAGTGAATCAATATTTCCATTGGAATTCAATTTCAATCTGTGGTTTTCTGATTTTTTAATGTTTCTTTTTGTGTTTTCATTAAATAATCTGAATAATTCTTGGTACTTATTTTTTAAGTTCAGGTGATTGGTTGTTTTGTAACCGCTCAAGAAAAAATCTTTCGTATTCAGAATGCAATTTTGGTTTAAATTAATTTCTATGAATTTAAATTTTTCAGGTATTGCAGTTAAAAACTTTAGCAGATCGTCTGTTTGAACTTTGGAACCAAATAAGCCCAATTGCTGAGTAAAATACGGCTGGTATAAATAGTTGATACCTGCTTTTTTTCTGAAAGTGAGCGGAAAAACTTGCCCGTAATTGTTGACCATTAATGCTTCCCATCCCGGACTAACAATATTTAAATACCAACTTAAGCAATAGGGTAAATGCAAATCACCAGTAAGAATACATTGATCCCATTTTTTAAAATCAATTTCATGATGTTTCAGATATACCGGAATCATTCTTGGGCGTAATTGATAAATTCTTCAAAGCAATTATGCCAACCTTTCCATATTGATTTTTTACTCATTAAATCATTGTGAGCGATAAAAATAAATGTGCCTTGTACCTTTTTGATTTCATCTGTAATCAATTTTAATTCTTCCAATGCTGATTCGGGTGTAACTTTTAAATGATAGTGCAAAGTGCTGTCCATGGCAGCAAACGGAAAAATACGCAGAGCAGTAGTTTCATCTCTTTTTAAATCATAAAAGAAAAATGGCGATGCAATGCTTGCTCTGAAACCAATGATGTTTGGATTTCCCATTGAGTAATCCTCTTGAATGCCCTGTTCAATTAAATTTCGATAGGTGTATGGAAACTCTAGTCGTATGAAGTGTTGCCTGCTCCGTATAATTTGTTTACCGGATATGGAGTTTAACCTGGCTATTTCATTTTCAATTTTATTTGGTTTTTTAAAAGAACTGTAGCTCGGGTGTATGCCTATTAAATATTTATCGGCTATGTTTTTAATAGTCAACTTCATTCGTCTGGAATTCCAAGAGTTGTTTTTATCTTTAGACCCATAATTGGCCATCAGAAAAAAGTAGATAGGATAAATCCGAAACTTAGCGCTGAGTTGATTTTGCTCTTCAAACGAATCAAACGGGTCTTTCTCCTGACCGGATAATACTTTTTTTCTATCTTGGATAAATTTATAATCGCGACGGAAAAATGCTTTTATAAGTCCACCGTATTTTCTATACCATGGCAAATCAGTATATTTAAAAGCCTGGTCGATGTCATATGTAAGTATGAATTGATATTCTCTGGAGCTAAAAACTATTTGCGGATATTTGAATGCAATGAGTTCTTTCAGGTGGAGTGCATAATGATTTACAACCGGAATCTGATGAAATGCTTTGTAATAGGCGACTCCTTTTTCAAATCTGAACCGGCCATGATTATCTTCTTTAAACGGTAAATATTCTTCATATCTGGATACCAAAAAAAAAGCTGCTGCAAACGGATCGTATGATAAATCAGCTGGTTTTTTAGATTCAAATAATGTTGTGATTCCTTTGTGTTCTCCAAACTCGGGGCGCTGTGGCTTTATTTCATTTTCATATAAAATGGTGTGTGCTGATATGAATAATTCAGCACCGAGTCGATCTTTGCTGTAATTTAATTTTGGGCCCTGATATTGGTAAAACCGATCGGTACTTGTGGTAAATTCAAAATCAATTTCAAGCAATTCGCGAAGCAAAAGGTCTGCTATGTATTGTAGTCGCGGGGTTATCTTTATGGTATAAATAAGTATCATTTTCTGCGTACAAAGTTATTCAGTCCGATAGATTATTTTTTATTCAGAATAACTGTTTTTTAAAAGCGGACAGATTTTATACCGATCGTTATTTGCAAATGATTGAATGGATTGCAATGTTTCATAGATGTTTTTCAAGCCGATTTGTTCGCACCATTCAAACGGGCCCATTGGGTAGGCGGTGCCCATTTTCATTCCGGCATCAATATCTTCTTTAGAAGCTGTGCCCTCTTCAAGTGTAAAAAAGGCTTCGTTAAATATCATGAAAAGTATTCGGGGCGTTACCATGCCTGCCTGGTCCTTCACAATTTTTGGTTTCCAGTTTAATAGTTCAAACAGATTTTTCCAATGGGAAATATCATCTTTATCAGCAAAGGATATTTCCTGAAATGGTCTTTTTAAAAAAGTTGGTAAGGCATTCAGCCCTGCAACAGATGAGGTAATAATTTTATTTCGTGTTAACTGAGCAACTGATTTTTTTACAGCACACAACAAAACAAATTTTCCGGATGTAAAAATTGCCTCAATCATTTCTGTTCGGTCATCTGCATTTAAATCAACAATTAAATCATAGCTGGTAAATTCAGTTTGAACGGTAAATTCATTGATTTCTGTCAGTTCATGTAAATCAGAAATTATATTTCTGAATTCGGAGCGCCTTTTTTCTTCACCTGCAACAGCTATTTTCATATCTGATTTGTGAGTGCAAAATAAATCATTACTTATGATTTTATCCGGCAAAAGTATTATGCTATTGATGAAAGAAATAACAACCATAAACCTGGAATGAATAATTGGTTACTTAAAAAACAATGTATTAGCCATTTTTTTATTTAGGTAAATGTGCAGGGCATTCGTATTGCTTAAAGCTTGATTTGAGAATTTTTAAATGAAAGTATATTCATAAAGTTCATCAAATGCATAGCCATCTTCATATGCATGGCGAAAACTGTTTTTTCGTTTTTATACCGATAGATACCATACATGGATGTATAACGAAAACAAATTATGACCTTCCATATTCAGAGTGCATAATTTCACTTCAAAAAACGCTATGAAAAATATTGTTTGATTGCTTAAACAGCATTTTTATAAGATTTCGTTTTATTTGATTTATAATTGTTTACCAGGTTAATGTTTCTGTTGAAGTTTGATTCTCTCATTTGGTGGTTTCACCTCGGCACCTATTTTTGCCGGCATCACAATTAAAAAATTCATGAAGAAAATTTTCATTCCATTATCACTTGTGCTTTTGTCATTTGTTTTTGCATGCAATAATTCTTCAAAAGAAAATGCAGATGCAAATGCCGGTGCAAAGTGGAGTTCTTATGGCGACACCATTACAGTGGACAATGCAGTTGAAGCAGCAGACCTCACAGCAAAATTAGAAGGTCATGATTCTATCAATGTTAAGTTGCATGCAAAGGTGGATGAGGTATGTCAGAAAAAAGGATGCTGGATGAATATTCCGGTTGGAGATAAATCAATGCGCGTTCGTTTTAAAGATTATGGATTTTTTATGCCAAAGGATTGCAGTGGCAAGGAAGTGATATTTGAAGGCAAAGCTTTTTATGATACCACCACAGTAGAAATGCTGAAACATTATGCACACGACGGCGGAAAATCAGAAGAGGAAATTGCAAAAATTACTGAGCCTGAAATTGATTTATCCTTTGAAGCGCACGGTGTATTGCTGAAAGATGGCGAGTAAAATTCTATCGCTCCTTTTATTGTTGTTTGTTTTTATTGCATGTAATCAAAAAAACAAATCTGACGCTGATTTAGTTGAATTGGCAAAAAAGGATTCACTTGCTAATTGCAGCATCAATCCGAACGGACAAAGTGAGTTAGCTGAATTGATGCGCCAGATGCAAGGGCACATCAACAGCATTCGAGATGCAGCAATTGCCGGAACCATTAGTGGTGAAGTTCCTGGATTTTTAAATAATATTCACACAGCAAAGCCCACAGATTCAACCATGGTTGATGGCGAATTTGATTCGCGCGCTGATGAATACCTTGCTGCTGTAAAAGATTTATATCATCGTTATCCTGAAAGCCAAAAGATTGCTTTCAATACTGTTGTTTCAAAATGCCAGAGTTGCCATGAACATTATTGTCCCGGGCCATTGGTTGTGATTAAGAAAATGTATATCCCATTGTAACAATTGTTACGCAGCAATAATAAATTTTAGTTTCTCTTTGCAATTCAAGTAAATGATGATGAAAATAATTCTCACTCCATTCATTCTGCTCTTCATTCTTTTCAGCGGATGCAGCAATGGTCAGCAAAATAATTCAACACAAAATTCAGATAAACCGATAGTTGAAAATGTTGACACAAAAACTTTTCAGGAGTTGATTGCAAAAAATACGGAAGGTGTGGTACTGGATGTTCGCACACCTGAAGAAGTAGCGAATGGTCATCTGGCAAATGCCTCAACTATTAATTTTTATGATGAAGATTTTCAAATGAAAGTCAGCATGATTCGCAAAGACCAACCTATACTTATTTACTGTGCGGCAGGAAGTCGCAGTGCGAAAGCGGCTGAGCAAATGAGTCAGATGGGTTTTGCAAAAATTTATAATTTGCAGGGTGGATACAATGGCTGGAGGAATGCAGGATTTGAAATTGTAAAAGATGGAAATGCTCCAGCAACAAAAGCAGAAATTTTTACTGCAGAACAAATTCAAACGCTCGTTGAAAAAAATAATTTAGTGCTGCTCGACTTTCACACGCAATGGTGCATCCCCTGTAAAAAAATGATTCCGGTGATTGATGAATTGAAAAAAGATTTTGAAGGAAAAATTATTTTTCAAACGCTCGATGCAGATGCAAATAAATCAATTGCTAATAATTATAAAGTGGTAAGCGTGCCGACTTATATTTTATTGAAAGACGGAAAAGAAGTTTATCGCAAAACCGGATTGACTCCGACAGAAGAAATGACTGCTGCTTTTAATAAAGCGCTATAAAAAGAAAAGGTCGCGCGAAGCGACCTTTTCAACGGAGCAACCAACCTCATCAAAACACCTTTCAGAAAAAGTTGTATTCCGGGATCTTTACTGAAAAATTATTCCATATCAATTCACTTCGACAAGCTCAGTGTGACATTGACGCTATTTAATTTGTCAGTCTGAGCTTGTCGAAGGCTTTTCAATTTTTATTCCGTGATTTTGATTGAAGCAATTAGTGCATTCAGGTTTTGCATTACTGAAGAATATTTCTCGCAATCAGCTCCCTTCATTTTTTGTTTGTCAGTCACCATCAGAAAATAAATTATTCCGTTTTTGTTATCGAGCACTTTTGCATTTACTAATTGCGATTGCAAATTCAGCCAATCAGTCGCGGCCATTTTATTTACAGAGAAAAGGAAGCTATTTGTTCCGTCTGCTTTTTTAAAATTGAAATTCACAGCTGTTTCAGTTTCTTCGCGAACAATGGAAATGCCGAGTGCTTCAGGAATTGCAATTGAAAACTGAACAGTAGTACTTGAAACAACAGGTTCTACAATAGAAATTGCATTTACCTGAGTACCAAAAATCAATACAGTGAATAACAGAAAAAGAGAGCGGAGAGTGGAATTAAAAAATTTGTTTTTCATGGCTTATAAATTTTATTGTTGATTAATTTATTTTTATCACGGCTCAAAAGTATCGGCTTGTTGGACTATCATTGTCATCCACTTTAAACAAACAAAGTAGTCCGGATATGTTACCCTGGAAATCCATCATAAAAATTCAGAAGCAATCTGATCTTGCAGTTTACCTGCAAATCTCCAATGGCATCATTAAGGAAATCAAGCGTGGAGCTATAAAACCCGGAGCTAAAATGCCCGGCACTCGAATTATGGCGGAGTTGCTTGTTGTTCACCGCAAAACAATGGTGAATGCTTACGACGAACTGTTGGCGCAAGGTTGGCTTTCATCTCTTCCTTCTAAAGGAACATTTGTGAGCGAACATCTTCCCGAAATTCATCCGATAAAATTGTCGAATTCAAAAAAAGAAATTAATAAATCAGATACAGCCGGGTTTTCTATAAAAATTAATTCATCCATTCACACTCCATATCCTACGCTCAGAGGTATTCCGGGATTTCATGATGGACCGGATGTGCGGCTTGTTCCGGTGATGGAATTAAATAAAGCCATGCGCAGTGTGATGAACCGCAAATCGTCACTCATCAATTTTTCCTATGTAGATGGTGAAGGAAAATTTCAATTGCGAAAAGTTTTATCCGATTACCTGAATGATACCCGCGGCTTGCAAACCACTTTCGAAAATATTTTTATTACTCGCGGCAGTCAGATGGGAATTTATATGTTGACTGCGGTGCTCCTCAATACAAATGATATCGTTATTGTGGGTGAATCAAATTATTTCTATGCCGATATAACTTTTCAAAACAAGGGAGCAAAACTGCAACGAGTGTCTGTTGACGAAAATGGAATTGATGTGCATCAGATTGAATCCATCTGCAAACGAAAAAAAATCAGAGCAGTGTATGTTACACCGCATCATCATTATCCGACCACAGTTACACTGAGTGCAGCGCGACGAATGAAATTGCTTTCACTTGCTGAACAATATGGTTTTATTATTCTTGAAGATGATTACGATTATGATTTTCATTATCAAAGCAGCCCCATTCTTCCTCTGGCAAGTGTTGACCGAAAAGGGATGGTTGTTTATGTCGGTACATTGAGTAAAAACATTGCACCATCATTACGCATCGGATATGTGGTTGCTCCGAAAAATTTAATTCTTGAGTTATCGAAGTATCGTCAGTTGATTGATGTGCAGGGCGACCCG
>JAHEZG010000033.1:6737-19254 GCA_023251195.1 Chitinophagaceae bacterium
GTTCATGGAGCAAACCGTTGCCGAATTATTTTTAGAAGGAGAAATCCGCCGGCACATGAAAAAAGTTTTAAAAGAATATCACGAGCGCCGTGATTTCATGTGTGGATTAATGAAAGATAAACTGAGCGATGTAATTGATTTTAAAATTCCGGATGGCGGATTATCTATCTGGGCAAAGTTTGATAAAAAAGTTTCTGTTCCGGATTTATCAGCAAAGTTGCGTGCAAAAGATTTAGTTATTTCATCCGGAAAAATTCATGACATTGACGGAAAGAAACTGAACAGCACGCGAATGGGATTTGCATGGATGAATAAAAAGGAAGCAGAGAAAGCAGTGAAACTGTTACACGACACCATCAGAAAATAAAATGAACGAACATGGCAAAAATTAAAGTTGACCTCCACGATATTTACAACAACAGCAAAGCAATTGACAAAGCACTGTTACAGGCCTTTGAAGATGCGATTAGTAAAAAAATAAAAGAAGTGGAAATCATTCCCGGAAAAGGTAGCGGTCAGTTAAAGAAAAAGGTACAGCGCTTTTTACAACAACCGGAAATTAAAAAGCAGTTTCACCGAATGGAAAACGACAGCAAAAATTTCGGGCGGCTGTTTGTCTATTTTAAGTTTTAGAAATTGAAAATGACCTTGAAAAAACTAATTATTGTCCTCTTCATCATTTCAATTGTTTCCTGTAAAAATTATTACAATGAAATGATTGCATGGACAAGCAGTATTCCAAAAGGAACAAGTCTTGATTCTGTAAAACAAATTCAACCTGATTATATTGAAATCAATTGGAAAAATCCTGAAACATTTAAGAATGAACAGCGATTCATCATTTCAAAAATCAAAGGCGATAATGACATTCTAAATATGGAATACTATTTAGTTTTCATTGACAATAAATATCAAGGACAATTCGCTGAGAAATAAATATAAATCCGACGAATAAAATCTTTCATCAGTATTTAAAACAAAATGACCCTTCAGAAATTCTGAAAGGTCATTGGTTTTTGGAGGTGATCCCGTTGGGATTCGAACCCAAGACCCCAACATTAAAAGTGTTATGCTCTACCAGCTGAGCTACGGAATCATCAATGCTTTTTTCAAAGCGGAGCGCAAAGATAATTTCGCAGGTCACTTTTGCAAATCAATAATCAAATCGGTTTCATTTTGTTCGATTGTTATTTTTCACCTTTCAAATTCAATGAGAAAAACCCATTTACTCCTCTTCATTTTATGCCTTTCTGTTTTTTTTTCTTGTAATTATCAGCAGAAAAAATCAAAGCCCCGAATCGGACTTTTAATGGAAACATTGAAAGAAGAACGGTGGCAGCACGACCGCGATTTTTTTGTCGCTAAAGCCGAAGCACTTGGTTGTGAAGTGTTAGTACAGGCGTGCAATGGCAATGATGAAGTGCAGATTGCACAGGCAGAAAATATGATAACTCAAGGAGTGGATGTGTTGGTGGTGGTACCCCACAATGGGAAAATTGCTTCGACCATCGTTGACAACGCACACAAACACGGAGTGCGCGTGATTGCGTATGACCGTATGATTCGCGATTGCGATTTGGATTTGTATGTGTCGTTCGACAACGAACGAATTGGAGAAATGCAGGCGGAATACTTAGTGAATAAAGCACCGCGTGGAAATTATATTCTCATTGGTGGTTCACCGACTGATAATAATGCGTTGCTTTATCATGAAGGGCAAATGAAAATTTTGCAGCCATATATTGATTCCGGTTTTATAAAAATTATTGCGAACCAATGGGCGGCAGACTGGCAACCGATGGAAGCAATGAAGCATGTAGAGAATGCGCTCACGAAAGAAAAAAATATCACTGCAATTGTGGCAAGCAACGATGGTACCGCAAGCGGAGCCATTCAGGCATTGCACGAACAGCAACTAGATGGAAAAGTTTTAGTTAGCGGACAAGATGCTGAACTCTCTGCGTGTCAGCGTGTGATTGCAGGCACACAATCAATGACTGTTTACAAGCCGTTGCAATTAATGGCAGAAGCTGCTGCAGTTGCGGCTTTGCAGGTTATCAGAAATGAAGTGGTGAGTGCTGCGGTAAAAATTGTTTCGAATGGAAAAAGAGATATTCCAAGTATTTTGATTGACCCGATTGTGGTTGACAAAACCAATATGATGCAAACAGTGGTGAAGGATGGTTATCATTCTGAAAAAGAGATTTATAACAAATGAGTTTTCTGGAAATAAAAAATATCAGTAAACAATTCGGAGGCGTGTATGCGCTGAAAGAAATTTCTTTTGAAGTGGAGCAGGGAGTAATTCATGCGGTGTGCGGAGAGAATGGTGCCGGAAAATCAACGCTGATAAAAATCCTGAGTGGAGTTTATGTATCCGGAAATTATGAAGGAAATTTTTTTATTGAGGGAAATGAAATTCATTTCAAAAATATTCATGAAGCAGAAGCAACAGGAGTAGCAGTCATTCACCAGGAACTTTCTTTGGTGAAAACTATGAGTGTGGCTGAAAATATTTTTCTCGGTAATGAACCATCTCGATTTGGAATTATTCAACAACATCATATTCATTCGGCAACAAAAAATTTATTGAAGCAAGTCGGGCTAAATATTTCTCCTGAAACTGAAGTGAGTGAATTGGGAATTGGGGAACAACAATTAGTAGAGATTGCAAAAGCCCTGAATAAGAAAGCGCGGCTATTGATACTGGATGAACCTACAACTGCTTTAACCGAAACAGAAACAGAAAATTTATTTGGGTTGATCCGACAACTGCAATCAGCAGGTATAACAGTCATATATATCAGTCACCGATTGAAAGAAATAAAATCGCTGTGCAATCGTGTAACAGTTTTCCGTGATGGAAAATTTATTGCTACTTGTTCAGTTAAAGAAATTTCAGAAAAGGAATTAATCAAGTTAATGGTAGGTAGAGAAATCACTGAACTCTATCCGAGAGCACGGTTGCAAACCGTGCCCAACAAAACTTCCGAGCCAACCATTGTGCTCGAGTTAAAAAATTATTCACTCTTCGATTCATCCGGTAAAAAGAAAATTGATTCTGTAAATCTTGAAGTGCATGCAGGGGAAATTCTCGGCATTGCAGGATTGATGGGAAGTGGAAGAACAGAATTGCTGATGGGAATCATCGGAACCTGGAAAGGAAAACAGGCAGGAGAAATTTTATTCAATAACAATAAAGTGAAATTCAATTCACCTGCTGAAGCAATTGCAAACGGAATTGCATTAGTGAGTGAGGACCGCAAACGATTAGGTTTAATTCTTCCGCAAAGCATTCGCTTCAATCTGAATCTTTCAACTATGGAAAATATTTCAAGTGGAGGAATTCTTTCAGAAGGAAAGGAAATGAAGCGCACATTAGAAATGATTCAGCAACTTTCTGTAAAAACAAATTCCAGTGAAACAGAAGTGCAACAACTCTCAGGCGGAAATCAACAGAAAGTTGTTATCGGAAAATGTCTATTGTTGAATCCAAAATTGTTGCTGCTCGATGAACCCACACGCGGAATTGATGTGGGTGCTCGCGCTGAAATTTATGAACTCATGAACCAACTGTTACAGCAGGGAATGGCAATCATTATGGTGTCAAGCGACTTACCCGAAGTAATCGGAATGAGTAATCGAATAATGGTGATGAATGAAGGAAAAATTTCCGGTGCGTTTTCTTCAGGAGTAACACAGGAAGAAATTATGATGGCGGCAACTGGTGAATTAATTGGTGTACAATAAATTTTATGACAACAAAAAATATTTTCAAATCAAACTCAAATAATATCCGCGCACTCGTAATGGTTTTCGCGCTGCTTGCGATTTGTATTTTCTTTCACATTGCAACAGATGGAATTTTTCTTTCGGCAGCAAACATCACCAACTTAGTACGGCAAAGTTCCATTGTTGGAATTCTTGCTATCGGAATGTTGCTGGTGATTGTGAGTGGCAATATTGATTTATCAGTTGGTAGCATGGTTGGATTTTTTGGTGGAATTGCTTCCATCTTTTTTATGAAACAAGGAATGAATTTGTCCTTCGTGATTTTACTCACACTCTTCATTGGATTTATTGTTGGCTGTATGCAAGGAGCACTTACGGCATATCTGCGCATTCCTGCTTTCATTGTAACACTTGGTGGTTTACTGATTTTTCGCGGAAGCATAATGGCAATCATGAAGGGCGAAACCATTTCAGTCAGCAATGAATTTCAGATTTTCGGAAGCGGTTTTCTGAGCAGACAAGTAAGCATCTGGATATTCGTTTTGTTTATTGTGTTGTATGCATTTACTGAATTGCGGAAAAGAAAAACGAAAAAAGAATTTGGATTAAAAGTTTCAACTGTAACAGTTTTTGCTGCACGAATTATTTCATTGGCTGCATTGCTTATTTTTTTTCTATGGGTTTTTGTGAATCCGCAATCGGCAACCGAGCGCGCACCGATTACAACGCCCATTCATGTTCCTGACGAAACTCCGCTTGCCAATCATCCAGATGATTTTAGTGTTAATCATGGAGGCGACAATGAATTAAATACAGCATTGCTTAACGACGACAATGCCATTCCCGTTCCAGTAATAATTATGATTGTACTTGCGCTGCTCGTCCACTTCATCGCCACGCGAACTGTTTTTGGCAGAAGAGTTTTTGCCATTGGCGGAAATGCAGAAGCAGCATGGCTAAGTGGAATAAATATTAAACTCAACACCATGCTTGTGTTTGGTTTGTGCGGATTGCTCAGTGCAGTTGCCGGAATTGTTTACACTGCACGACTCGGAAGTGCAGCACCCGATGCAGCAGCCGGATATGAGTTGTACGCAATTGCTGCTTGTGTAATTGGCGGCACGAGTTTAATGGGCGGACGAGGAACAATTTTCGGTGCAATCATCGGAGCATTAATCATGGCTTCACTCGACAGTGGAATGAGCATTTTGAACATCGAACCATTTTATCAGAACATTATTAAAGGTGCTGTGTTGATTCTTGCGGTGTATATTGATGTAGCGAGTAGGAAAAAGAATTGAATTTGGATTTTTGATTTTCACACAGAGTACTGCGGAAGAATTAAAATTTGAGATACATGAAGCATAATTTTTTTTTATTTCTGATTTTTTGTTTGAGTTCGAATTTCTTGATTGCACAAAGTGCCAATCAAAATATCCCTAAAGAATTTGGTGTCGATACAATTCTTTGGAACGCAAATACTTTTTTACAATATTCAGATTTTAAGGCGAAACCCTTTGGGTCATTTCAGGGAAATACTTACGCCGGTATTATTCTGGATTTCAAACAAGATGAAAAAGGAATTCATCTTTTTACCTACACACTTTTTTTCTGCAAGCATTCTTTTTTGAAAGACAGTTCAAAAAATTTATTGAATCACGAACAATTGCATTTTGATATTACTGAATTGTATGCACGCAAATTGCGGCAGCTGATTTCACAAAAAGATTTTCAAAACGAAAAAAGCAGCGCTGATGTGATACAGAAAATTTATAATGCTGTAACTTCAGATTTAAATAAGGAACAGGATAAGTATGATAAGGAAACTGTCCATGGAACTAATTATGCAAAGCAATTGACATGGATTAATTCCATTCATGAGCAATTAAAGCAACTGGAAAATTATTCTGCAGTTGAAGTTGTTATTGACTAAATGAAAACTAAAAATGTATTGTGACCGTGATGATATCGACACAATGATTTTGTTCAGATTTAAAAAATATCCTGTCTAATTTTATTTTTGTAGTAACCCCACAATGAAATATATACTATCACTTTATAAAGAAGCATTCTCAAACCTCCAGCGAAATATATGGATACTCGCAATATCCATGTTCATTAACAGGAGTGGGTCAATGGTTTTGTTGTTTGCCTCTTTGTACCTGACAAACGATTTACATTATTCAATTATTGATGCCGGATTCGTGATGAGTTTTTATGGAATGGGCAGTGTGCTCGGAAGTTATTTGGGTGGTTGGTTAACCGACCGTAGAAATCATTTTGACATAATGGTTTTCTCTTTAGTCCTGAGCGGATTCATTTTACTCTTGCTGTTAATTGCTACTTCGTTGATAGCAATTTGTGCAGTCATATTTTTTTATGCAATGAGTGCTGATTTGTTCAGGCCGGCAAACTCGGCCGCCATTGCCATTTATACGACCACCACCGATCGAACCCGTTCGGTTTCGTTGGTGAGGTTAGCAGTTAATTTAGGATTTTCAGTTGGCCCAGCCATTGGAGGATTTGTTGCTTTGTATCTTGGTTATAAATGGTTGTTCGTGATTGATGCCTGCACAAGTTTCGCCGCCGCAATTATGTTATACATGTACTTACCAAGAAAAAAATCAGAACTCAACCGACATAAAAATGAAGTGCTGGCCGATAGCGCCACTTCTGCTTATCGCGATTTCAGATACCTGATTTTTATTTTGTTGGTTACTTTGTATGGAATTTGTTTTTTTCAACTATTTGCCAGCATTCCGCAATATTTTAATCAGGTTTGTCATTACACTGAAGATACCATTGGATTGTTGCTTGCATTAAACGGGTTACTGGTGGTAATTATTGAAATGCCTTTAATAACAGCTTTGGAAAAAAAGAAAAAAATATTTCCATATATCATCATCGGTGTTTTTTGTTTACCGGTTTCATTTGCTATTTTGAGTTTAGGTGGCGGCATAATGGCAATGGCAATTTTTTATACCCTTTTCATTACCATGTCAGAAATATTTGCCATGCCTTTTATGTTTAACTATGCGATATCACGCCCACCGAAAGAACGACAGGGTCAGTATGGTGCCCTGTATTCTATTTCATTCGGGCTTGCAAATATTGGTGCGCCGGCTCTGGGTCTTGGTTTAGCAGGCAAGTATGGTTTCAATAACATGTTTATTTTTTTAATTCTAATGAGCATACTTGTTGCCATTGGTTTTGGCATGTTAAGCAAAAATCAGGGAAAGGTGAATGCTTAACTTTTGCTGAAATTACAATGCATTGATGCGCAGAATAGTTTTTAAAAATTAATTGACCCGAATAAAGAAAAGACTATTTCTCCAAATGAAAATTTACCAACTCGTCAATTGGTGATTGAATAATTTTTCCGGTTTTCATTCCGAAATCAGTTGCGACTTGCTGTAAAACTTCCTGTTGATGGTAGGCAATGCTGCCAACACAATTAAAAGTGTATTCAGTATATCGTGGATAATGCGAAACAATGTTTTCAAAAAAATCGTGGAACGCAGAATGAATAATATCAGTGACGAATGGATGATTGTTGTGGTCAATGAACGATGCATAACCGGCCAAAAAGCGATTGGGCAGCGGTTTGTCGTAAATGTTTTTCAGGATTTCATTTTTATCTGTTATAGTAAATTTTTTTCTGAAATCTGCAGCCAGTTCCGGCGGCATAAAATCACGCAGATAACTTCTCAGCAATAATCTTCCGATGTAACTTCCGCTTCCTTCATCGCCGAGGGCATAGCCGAGCGAATCAATATTAAGTTCAATGTTATTTCCATCATAAATCGCCGTATTGGTTCCGGTGCCGAGTATGGCAGCAAATCCTTTTTCTCTTCCCAACAATGCACGGCAAGCAGATAGCAAATCGTGCGCAATAAAATTTTTAGCGTTTGGAAAACAAATCCGAAACGCATCGTCAATGGTTTTCACATTTTCAGCATTCGAAACTCCGGAACCATAAAAATGAATTTCGACAATTTCATTTGCTTTTATTTCAGGTAGCAATTGCAACTGTAATGATTTTACAATTCCATCTGACTTTATAAAAAATGGATTATAACCTTCGGTGCTGAATTTTTTTTGTTTACCCCCGTTTTCAACTAACACCCAGTTGGTGCTTGTGCTTCCTGAATCTGCAATGAGTTTCATAAAAATTTTGTTGCCGTAAATCTAAATATCCAAAACACATCGCCTAAAAAACTACATCACAATAAATTTATGTTGAATTGCGTTATACTTCCAATTAAGATTTGTGAATTATTTTTGATCACCGATTAAATAAAAATTCAACTATGAACAAAAAAACTTTCGCTTCCGCAATTTTAATTTGTCTGTTAACTGCCGGAGTATTTTACTCCTGTAAAAAGGATAATAAAAATGAAAAGCTTGACCCGCAGGTTGAGCAGTTTAATAATGATGCAAATTATTACAAAGCAGAATCAGACAGGGCTGATCAGGATATAAATGGTGCGTTAGGAGATATACCGTCTTTTGGAAAAGCTGAAGAAACATATTCGAGTCCGATGTGTGGTGTTACCATTGACTCAACACTAATTGCGCAACATATTTTGTACTTCGTTTTTGATAGTATCACACCTTGCTTCTCTCCATCCTGCACCCGCTCCGGAAAAATAAAAGTTGAATTAACTTCCGGAAATTTATGGAGCGATGCAGGTTCTGTTCTTACACTTACTTACATCAACTATAAAATTGTTCGCATGTCGGATAACAAGTCCATAAAGTTCAATGGAGTAAAAACTTTGAAGAATCTGAACGGAAACAACTGGATTGGTTTCTACTTTGGAACCAGCACTTTAAAATATCGCGAGCGTGCTTTTAATATCAATGTGGTATTTGATGATGGAAGTACCGCAACCTGGAACAGCGCCAGAACTACTGAATGGAGTTATTCATTAACCGATTCCAAATTAACATTTACTGCCGTGGGCGATACTGCATTAAATGGGTTCACTACTGTTGATTCGTGGGGAGTAAACCGATATGGAATGGATTTTACAACTTATTACAACACACCTATTGTTTCAAATACTTATTGCGGATTGTGGCGCCCAAACAGTGGCGAATTGGTTCATCATTTAAGTGTAGGCGATTTTACATTAACTCTCGGAGTTGATCAGCAAGGCAATGCCTCAACCTTGCTTTGTGGTTATGGATATAAAGTAAGCTGGACTGATAGCAATGGAAATATTTCAACTGTTGTGCTGAGCTACTGATTTCTTTATTTATAAAAAACAAGAAGAGCGGAAATGTTTTTTCCGCTCTTTTTTTTTAGCAAACGGTTGTTTAATGGAAACTATTTTCAACAATAAATTATTTCGCTTTAGTAAAATTTCAATTGCCAATTGAAATAACAGAGGTAATTTTCCAAGCATGATAAATAAATATTTTTTGTTTTTCGTTTTAATAAACTTTAGTTGGCTGCAAACAATTGAAGCGCAAAACTGGAATGCTTTTCCTGCACAAGGCGGAGGGCTTATAAATCAAGTTGTGTTTGATCCGGTTGATTCATCTATTGTTTATGCAGCATCATCGTATTCAGGATTGTTTAAAAGCACTGATGCCGGAAATACCTGGAAGAATTTATTTACTCCCGAAACTTTTATTTCCGTTTATCATTATTACTGTCGCGATGTGGCTGTGAATCCTCAAAATCACAATGAACTTCTGGCTGTTTGCGGAGCTGCACCGTGGACTGATACTGCGCATGGATTTTTATTTCATTCAACAGATGCAGGAGCAAGCTGGTTAAAAATGAATTGTCCGGTTTCTGTTTCTTCAACTTCTGCTTATTCAAATGCAGGGCACATTATTCTTTTTAACCCGAATAATTCTCAGCAAGTTTTTTTAGTTGGTCAACCGCAATTCAATTTCAATATTAATACTGCCTATTATGCCTCAAGCGGATTGTATGTTTCAAATAACTCCGGTCAATCGTGGTCTTCAGTTCACGACTCATTAAAAACCTTTTGGGTCACACAATTGATTTTAAATCCGGCGAACAGTAATGAGTTGTTGTTTTCAGTACGCGATGTAGTAATCAATGCGATTCACAGCGGTGGAAGCGGTTTGTATAAATACAATTTCAACGCCGGGGTAATTACAAAATTATTTAATCAGGATGTAAAGGAGTTTGCTGTTGATGGTGCCAATTCGCAAATCATCATTACAATCAATGGTCATATGAATATCAGCACTGATGGTGGAGTAACCTGGTCAATTAACATTGCACCGCTTTATAATTACACCGATTATTTTATTGCTGCTCATCCAACAGAAGGTGGTCATTGGTTTGTTGGTGCGCACAGCGGAAATTATTTCAGCATTCTTGAAACAAAGGACTATGGCGCATTATGGCGCAGTGCTGAATACAAACACAATCCGAATAAACAATTGCTTTCGTTTATTGATGCTTCGTGTAATTATGAACCTGAGTTTGCTTACTATGCAGCTGGATTAACTTTTTCGCCATTGAATCCGAAGCTGGTAATTATGAATGATCAGCATGGACTTTGGAAATCATACAATGCTGATACAGTACTTTGCCATTCTGATATTGCAAACAACAGTTCGAACTGGAATTGGAATTTTTCTAACCACGGAATTCAAAATCTTGATGGACGAAAAATTGTTCTGAATAAAGGCAGCGGGAAACTGTTTTTTGCAAGCACTGATCCGGAATTTTTTGTTTCTGATAATGGCGGTGCTTCGAGTTCCTATCAATCGTTGCCTGATATTTATTGTACACAGGTTTCAACAATTGCGTTTTATAAAAACAATTCATCCATCGGTTACCTTGGTGGTTCGCAGAATTATGATGCAGATGGGAAATTTTTTAAAACAACAGATGGCGGAATTTCGTGGTTGCAAATGGCTTATAATTATTTCGACAGCGATTCAAATGACATTTTGAATGTAACTCAAATTGCTGTTTCAGATTTTTCGCCGGATACGATAGTCGTTGGAACCGATGTGAGAAACAGCCAATCACAAATTCACATCAGCATGGATGGCGGAAGTTCCTGGCAAAACTGGTCGCAGGGAATTAACGCAACTTATATGTTTCCTATTTGGGAACGACGAACAAAATTATTTACTGATGGAAGCGGGTATTTTTTTATTGTGGATGACGATCACTTGTATCGAAGAAAAGCAACCGATGCTTCCTGGATTGAAGTGCCCAATGCGGGTGGAACAGGTTGGTGGTTTACTGATGCCAAACCGGATCCGGTTGTGCCCGGAAAATTGTATGTGAGTTATTATAACAGCGAATTTTTTTACTCAACCAATCATGGAGATACATGGACCAACATTACCACCTCGCTTGATTGTATTTCTCATTTTGATGTTTCAAGTGCAGCAGTAATTGCAGCGGTTCAATGTGCTGATGCTGCAAATAATATCGGACAAAAAGTTTTTTCTTCCATAGATAATGGATTGAACTTTACTGAACTTTCACTCACCGGGTTGTATGGAAATATCAGTATGATAAGTTTCACCAGCCCGTATGTTATCTCCTGTATTTCGCAAAACACTGGCGCGTTTTTTTATGATTTGAATCAGACAGGTATTGAGAATAACGCTAATAATGCGCCCGCAAATTTTCTTTATCCGAATCCTGCTTCAACTGATGCTATCATTCACATTTCCAATTCAAAACAGATTGAGCAACTTTCTATCTATGATTTGAGTGGTCGGAAACTTAAAGAGTATTTCAAACCTGAAAATGCAATTGCACCACAATTACTGAGTGGAATTTATTTTCTAAACATTCAATATGCTGAGCAATCTGTGAGATTGAAGTTAATTATTGGTGAGTGATTGATTTTTATTCAACTTTTATTAATTAATTTTTATTGGCATTATATTTATTAAGACTTACAAAATTTTCAGAATGAAGAATCAGTTACTGCTTATCTTTTTTATCCTTCCATTTCTATTTCAATCTTGTGCAACCACACAAATGAGTGTGAAGGTCACCTACCCGCCACATCTTTCTCTTCCTGAAAATATAAAAAACATAGCCGTGTTTAACCGCACTAAAGTTGACAGTTCAAAAAAGGAGGATAATATTATTGAATCAGTTTTAACCGGAGAGGCCATTGCCGGCGATTTAATTGGTGCAGAAGAATGTGTAAACTCTTTTGTAATTGAAATGAATCGGTATGATTCACCTCACGCATTTGTTCCCATCAATCATTTTTTGTTTCGTAATATGGTTAACATTCATACTCCTGATCCTTTATCGTGGCAAACAGTAAAATCCATTTGCCGAAAAAATGATTGTGATGCATTAATGGTGCTCGAAACTTTTGATACCAATTCCGATAATTTAATCAGCACAGTTTTTTCAGGGATCAACTTTGTGAAGAGCGGTGGATACATTGCTCCCAAACAAATTAATTACAGTGTTTCTTATTCATGGCGGTTATATGATACGCTGAGCCAATCGGTATTCGATCAGTTTGGTGATCAGTTGCAGCAATCAGTATCAGTTTCACCTGTTGAATCGGTTCCGGCTTCAGCCATTCGTGCGACAGGAAATTTTATAGGCGATATTTCTTCGAGAAGATATTTACCTGTTGTGGTTTGGCAAGACCGAAATATTTTTAAAAGAGGAAACGATGTAATGAAAGTGGCATGGAGAAAAGCCATCTCAAATGATTGGAACGGTGCAATGGAAAAATGGAATGCGCTTTCAAAGTCGGTTAACAGCAAAGTTGCAGGAAGAGCTTGTTTCAATATGGCC
>JAHEZG010000304.1 GCA_023251195.1 Chitinophagaceae bacterium
TAAATTCTTCAAAAGGGTTAATGAAACCATACTTCGTAGCACCGGAAGAATCAGGAGCCGCCACCATTGCCAAGCCATTCTTAAAAGAAGTTGCTTCATCATATGAAAATGAAATGACAGTTTGCCCGTAAGGATTAATAAATCCGTAAACCAATTGATTTTCCAAACCCAATGCAACTGCAGCATAACCTTCAGAAAAATTGGCAACATCATCATATACCGGATAAATAGTTGTGTCGCTCTGCTCATTGGTGAATCCATAAAATCCATTGTATTCAAGAGGTGTTAATTTCATGGAAAGCATTTGAAGCAAACTATCGAAGTAATTATGAAACGGATGATTTGAATAGCAGGCATGAAACCAATTTATAGTAGTTGAATCAATTTTGGTGACTTTCAGGTGTAACAGTGTTTTCCATAAATCATTTTCAATGTCTTTTCCGTTGTAGTAAGTAGTTAAATCAGGAAGTACTGACAATAAAAAATTTCTGTCGGCAGTTTTTAACTTATTCCATGCATCAGGGTAATAAGGGCTTTCTGTATGATCAATTAAAAAACGATAGTAGGATACCAGTGCGTGATCGGCTGTTTCTTCTTCATAAAATAATTGCTCGTACTTTTCTTTTGCTTCTTTATAAAATGGACTTTCCGGATTGTTAGATAAGAACTTATGATAATCTGCGGCAGTTTTTCCTACGGTGCTTTCAATATAATTCAGTTGATCAAATAATTTTTTTGCTTCGGGAATTTGATAAGCTTCCGGATAGGTTTTAATGAAATCATTTATTGATCCGGCATTGTTTGCTGATTGTGCCGATTGCCAGGCGAGTGCATTTCGTTCTCGCACTGCTATATTCAAATACGGCGAGGTAGTATAAGTTGCCAGATAATATCCGTAGTCTGTAACAGTGTTTTTATGCCGTGTGCTGTCAAGTGCCCGACCACAAATTTCATCATGCAATGTTTTTAAATTGCTGTTGTGGAAGCCAAATTGAAAGGAGAATTTTTTCTTTTTTGATTTTGATAAACGATAGTTGGATGAATCAGGATAAATAAATCTAAGTGATGAATAAGCCATTGCTAAATCATTTTCCGGATTATTTTCTTTCGAAAGAAGTTGAGCGAAGAAGTAGTAGGCAAGCGGGTTGAATTTTTTATCAATTATTTTATAGAGTCCCTTACTTGCGCTTGCATATTCACCTGCATTTATTTGCCTGTAACAGTGATTGATATTTTGTGAATAGCTATTTACTGAAATAATAAGTATTGAAATCGTCAACAGATATTTTCTCATCCGGCAAAAATCAAAACAATAGTTACAACTTGTATCTGCTTCAATTTTATACAATCATCAATTCGTTTGTGAAAAAGTATTGAAGAAAAACAGGCACTCTCTTTTTGTTGAAATTACTTTTCGGAAAAATTATTTCAATGGCAGATATGAATCTCGGCGTTGGCTCACGCATTCAGCATCCCAAGCACGGACAGGGAGTAATCATTGGCGTGCGCTTCGATACTTACTTAATCACCTTCATTGATCATGGAACAAAGGAGTTGGAGAAAGATGATGAGTTGATTGAAACATTGTATGCCGAAAATGTAACAGCCGAAGTAGAAACAACTTCGGAAGTAGAAAAATCGTTGCTCGGAATTCTCAGGCAGTGGAATGGAATAGGAGAGTTGGTTCCGCTCGGTGAGCGCTGGAAAAATGGGACCATGATTTTAAAACCGATGGACAAAACCCTTCAACCCAAAGAAATTCCGATTGATACTTTCTTTCATAAAATCGTAATGCTTCGCGATCGGCTTCGCGTACTCGAACAGCAAATTAATGCAAATAAAAGATTAAGTGATGAGGAGAAAGTTGACCTGCAGCAATACATTACACGCTGCTATGGTTCTATGACCACCTTTAATGTGCTCTTCAGAAATAAGGAACAACAATTTGTAGGAGAAAAAACTAAAGAAGATTGAATCATGAAATTCATTTTAAAATTATTCCTGACTGTTACACTTCTGATTCTGTTTAAAGAAAAAAGTAATGCGCAATTTTTTTTCAGAGCCGGATACAATGTTGGTTTTGCCAATCCACATGAAGTGAATCGCGTGATTTATGTTCATAATCAAATAAACAGCAGCTATTATGCAAGTGGAAATGATTTGAATGAAATAAAAAATTTTGGAGGTATTCATATTGCAATGGGATCGGAGTTTGAGAAAAATTCGGGTTGGGAAATGAGCTGGACCAACAAGCATTCAGTTTCTAAATCTGAATTTCAATTTCAAGGACAAAAAGTGAATAGATATTTAAAAGTGCGCACCAATAATTTTAGTTTGGGATTTTATGGTGGTGGCGATGTGGTTGCATTTGGTGGTTCGCTTGACTTTGGAAACTTCAAAGGATTTTATAAACGAACTGATGATACCAGTCAGAACAAAAAGTATGTTCCTGTTTTTCAAAATCAGGTTGACTTTGGTGGAGCTTCTGATTTACCGGATCACAATATGTTGCGTACCTCTCAAATGGCTTTCACTCCATTTATTCAATTTAAAGGTGGTCCGTTCGGATTGCGCATTTTCTATCAGTGGCAGTTCATCCGATTACCCATTGATAACATTGACAATAAATTGTTAGGTGGTGATATAGAAGCATATAACGACCTGCAAGACAAGATGAACAATTTCGGAGTTCTGTTATTCATTCAATTGGGAGGTTATAAATAAAAATAGAAAATGAAAAAAATCATTTCAATCCTACTGCTAATCGCATTTAATTTTGAATCAAACGCACAAGTAAATTTTTCTATCGGAAAAACTTTTTATCCGCTGACTGCTCCCGGCTTTCAAACATTTTTTACTACTTATAATAATGAGTTAGCTGCTGATATTAAAACTCCGTTTAAATATGAATTCCCAACTGCTACCGGTTGGTCAATTAAAGGCGGCTATTTATTAAACAAGCACGATGATGGTGCCGGATTTTATTACAACACAACTACTGGAGTCAATATTCTGAAAACAAAAAATGAAGCGGTGTTTACAAATGGTGAAAGTCGAAAGACTGTACTACACATGAACGAATGGATTACTGATGTGTCGTTAGGAGTTGGCGGAGAAAATTTTCATTTTGCAATAAATGGAACTATACAATTGCGTTTTAATAAACTTTTTTGCAGCTATGTGTATCACGATGGATCTGAAAGTTTTGGCCCCGAAAAAAACCTGAATGGAATCTTTTCGGCTAATAGGTTAATGGGTGGATTTGGCGCTGAAGCAGGTTTTGGCATTAAGTACCTTCAGGTAGTTTTTAAAGCAGCAAAAATTTATAAGCCATTTGAAAAAGACGGCAGCACTTATTTAAGTTACTATTCTGATTTAGCCGGATATAAAGCTGATGCCGGTTTAACCGGAAATTCTTCGTACCCGGCGGAATACATGCCGGCTGATTATCATTCATTTTTAACTGATCAACTAACATCAGAAAGCAGCAACAATTTTGTTTATATCAACGATCACGGGTGGCAATTTGGATTGAGTTTAATGTTCATCATTCCAACAAACGATTAAGTATGAAAAAAATATTCAGCAGTGTAACAGTTTTATTGATTGCCATTGTTTTAGTCAGTTGCAACAAAGAAGATCAGCATGCAAAAAAATTATACAAGAACCAGGGCAGGTGGACCATTGATTATGTTACCACGCAACTGTTCGATTCTACCGGTGCAGTAATTTCAGATTCAACAGTTAAAAACATTGGCGAGTTGGTATTGTTTAAATCCGGGTCACTCGATGCATTGTATGGTTATCGTCAGGCTGTTTTCCTTTATACAGATTCTGTAACACACGCTTATCCTTTTGAGTACATGTTTGATGGAAAAAGAATTTCAATAAAATATTGTGATGCTCCTTTTGAAATTGATGGAACTTATTCAGCATTTATTGATAAAGCCAATGAACAGCAATGGGAAATTTATTCTACCAATGGAAATACCAACGCTGTAACCTCACTAACCGGAAAATATATAATGCACCTAAGCAGGTCTGAAAATTAATTTTTCTGAATAAACTAAAAGAGCGGCGAAAATTCATTTGAATTTTCGCCGCTCTTTTTAAATTAAAAATCAAAAATTAAAATTCAAAAATCTCAGTGAGCCATTTCATGGTGATCCACTTTGGCATATTCTTCATGTAACTTTTTCTGAATTTCACCCGGCACTACTGCATACTCGGCTAATTTTGAACGAAAACTAGCGCGGCCTTGTGATAGTGAACGAAGTGTAGTTGAATATTTATCCAGTTCTGATTGCGGAACCCTGGCTTTTATTATTTGAAATTGGTTTTGCGAATCCATACCGAGTATGATTGCACGCCTGGTTTGCAAATCACCCATTACACTTCCCATGTCATCTTCCGGAACCAAAACTTCCAAATCAAAAATCGGTTCCAATAATTTTGGTTCTGCATTTTGAAATGCTTCTTTGAAAGCCATCATGCCGGCAATTTTAAAAGCCATGTCGTTTGAATCAACAGCATGCATTTTTCCATCATATACATAAACAGCAATGTCGCGAACATAAGAACCTGTAATTGGTCCGTTGGTCATTCGATCCATCACTCCTTTTAATATCGAGGGCATAAATCGTTGATCAATTGCGCCACCAACTATGCAGTTGAAATAAACCAGTTTTCCACCCCATTCCAAATCAACCACTTCGGATCCTCGAATATTAAATTCTTTGCGCGGCACATATCCTTCATACCACGGTTCAATGTGCATGTACACTTC
>JAHEZG010000305.1 GCA_023251195.1 Chitinophagaceae bacterium
AGAGGACTGCTGACGCTGATGAAAGTAGTATAGATAAAATATAACCGAACTGTTGAAGGCGCAATGCCGATTCGCTCACCAATGAATGAGCAAACTCCAAAAACCTTTTGTTCAATCAAGAGCTTTCTTTTTTTCATGATTCAAATTTATACTTTAGAAAATTTAAATTGCAAATTCAATATTGACAATTCACTATTCAATATTCACAGTTGTCAAACTGAGCATGTCGAAGCAGACTATTCAAAATTCACAGTTGTCATGCTGAGTTTGTCGAAGAACACCATTCGCAATTCAGATATGTCATGCTGAGTTTGTCGAAGCACACCTTTCACAATTGACTATTGTTTCAGAATTGAATGGCCGATTGAACATTGTAAGCACAATTTTTTATCGCAGTAATTTTCCGGAGTTGAATTAATGCCTGCGAATCGAATGCTGATTTGCATTTTATTCCAACTGTTTTCCAATCCCGTGTGATGAAATTATTTTCTGCAGAAATATTTTCTAACCAATTCATTGCTTTGGCTTGAACAGATTCTTCGCCCTTTAATTTTCCGTAATGGAAAACTATCGGTACAATGGTGTTGATGAGCAGAAGGTCAATGAAATTATTGCTGAGAGCAGATTCGTGTTCGCTTACATTTTTGTCAGGTAAGTAGTGTAATTGCCAGTAGTCGTTGGGTTGCGCAATAAATAGTTTTCGCATCTCACTAATAGTATTTGCTTCCAGAATTTTACTGAACAAATGTGATGACTGAAATACTAAACCGGCCAACTGAGCTAATCGCAATGTTGGAAAAGAAGCAGGACGAATGCGCAACAATTTCCAGTAATGTTTTTCAATAGGAGAGAGGTGATATTTTTTTTGCTGGAACGAAAATTCTATTTGCAACTCGTTCATGTAATCGTCTTTGAATGAATCATTCAACCAACCGGCGCAACCAAGAAATAAAGATTCAAGAATGTGTTTGCTCTTTTTATTTTTTGCGAGAACCTGTAACGGTAATGCTTCAGCAGTCAGTTGAAAAGCATCGGCATTCAGTTTTGTTCCGAATGCACGAGCGAGCAAATGATAAAAAGTTAATTCCCAATCACCTTTGTTTTTATTCAATAACTCTGCAACAAATTTTGTTTTATCTTCTAATCGTTCAATCAAAACACGCTGTAACCAGGTGCTGATTGTAAATTCATTTACCGAAGAAATTAAATTGGAACATGGAATCGGTTGCTTGGATAATTGCAGACTTTCAAAACGCTGAAATAATTTTTTATCGAATAATCCTTTTATTTCCAATGCCGGAAGCACAATTCCTTTTTTCGTTTTTACTTCTGCATCATTTTCAAATACCACATGCAGAATCACATTTTCGTAAGCCGCATCATGCTGATGATTGTGTTGATTCCACTCGATTGATTTTACATGAATCTCTACCTGACCCGCCCATGTTGTATTCCCGATTTTGATTTTTGCATTTTTGAAATCGGGTCCTGAATCGGTATTGTGTTCACCTGTTTTCAGTACTGTAACTGTTTCTCCTTCCACAGTTGTTAATTGCTGCATATCGAGCAATTTCATTTTCCATAAATAGTGGAGGAATGCTTCGGTCATTGTTAGTTGTGTGATGTTAATATTTTATAACTGTGACGGTATAAAAGTTATTTGTGCGCAAGATAATTTGTAGTTCCTTTATGAAATGAAAATAATTTCAAAATGAAAATCATCGGTACTTTTTTAGTTTGTATTCTGTTTTGCAATTTAGTTTCAGCGCAACTTCCGGATAATAAAAATGCTGCAATGTATGTTGAACAGATGCCGGAGTTCCCGGGTGGGCAGGATTCATTAATCAGTTTTATTGCCCGTAATATTAAGTACCCGACAAAAGCAATTGCTGATTCATTGGAAGGAAAAGTAGTGGCGAAATTTATTGTGAATACGAACGGAAGTATTTCTGATATTGAAATTCTCTATGATATTGGTGGGGGGTGCGGAGATGAAGTTAAGCGGGTTATTAAACTGATGCCGAAGTGGAATGCCGGAAAACAAAACGGAAGAACTGTAGCTGTTTATTATAATTTACCTGTTGCGTTTTATCTGGATGATTATAAAAAACAGAAATAGATTTATAAATATTAACTCAATAGTTTTTCCATCTCTTCTTTCAACTTCTTTGCTTCAATAGCTGCTGCTTCAGCAAAATCTTTTCCGGAAGAGGCATAAATAATATTTCGAGAACTGTTGACGAGTAAACCGCAATCAGCATTCATTCCATACTTGGCTACTTCCTGCAAGCTGCCACCTTGTGCACCAACACCGGGCACCAAGAAAAAATGCTTGGGTGCGAGGTTGCGGATGTGTGCGAGTTCTTCTGCGTGAGTGGCACCAACAACATACATCATCTGCTCATGGTTTGCCCATGTTTGTGAAGTGCGGATAACGCGCTCGTATAATTTCTCATCGCCTTCCTGCATCAATTGAAAATCATTGCTGCCGGAATTGGAGGTGAGTGCTAATAAAATCACCCATTTGTTTTTGAATT
The DNA here is from genome assembly GCA_023251195.1 of Chitinophagaceae bacterium. Lineage (GTDB taxonomy): Bacteria > Bacteroidota > Bacteroidia > Chitinophagales > UBA10324 > UBA10324. Next base: position 2,538 of record JAHEZG010000305.1, read on the forward strand.
CGAGAAATGGTGTAACAGAATCCTTGCCCATGTACGGAGCAACAGTTACAGAATCAAAATCGAGTCCGCCTGCATGTTTATCAAAAAAGGCGCGAGCATACAAGCCGCTTGTGTTGCCAATGTCGCCGCGCTTGGCATCTGCTATGGTGAAAATATTTTTTGGAATGTAATCGAGTGTTTTCTGTAAACTCTGCCAGCCGCTTGCTCCAAGTGATTCGTAGAATGCAATGTTGGGTTTGTAGGCAACACAGTATTGATGAGTTGTATCAATAATTTGTTTGTTGAATTCGAAAACAGGATCGGGAAAGGAGAGGAGGTGTTGCGGAATTTTTTTTATGTCGGTATCCAAACCAATACAGAGGAATGATTTTTTTGTTCTGATATTTTCAACCAGTTCGTTATAGTTCATCAGACCGCTTCTACTTTGGTTATTTCGGGAACTGATTTGAAAATAGTTTCTTCCACTCCGGCTTTCATGGTCATTTCGCTCATGTGGCAATCGCTGCAATTGCCGAGGAGTTTTATGCGCACAACATTTTCATTGGTGATTTCTATTAACCGAATATCGCCGCCATCAACTGCAAGGTATGGACGGATGCTTTCTAAGGAAGCTTCGACGCGCTGGAATAGAGTATTGGTTTCAGAAATCATTGTCGCAAAGGTGTATAATAGTTTCCAAAACTTAATTCATTTTCACAACCTCAGTAACCGGAATATTTGCGTTACGAATTGCAACTTGACGGGCTACCTGATCGGAGAGGTCGGAGAAAATATTTCCAACAATGGAATTTTGATCTAAGACAGCGGGGACTCCTGAATCGCCACCTTCACGAATGCTTTGTACTAAAGGAACCTCGCCAAGGAATGGTACATTGTATTGATGAGCGAGTTTGTGTCCACCACCTTTTCCGAATATGTAATATTTATTTTCGGGTAACTCAGCAGGAGTGAAGTAAGCCATGTTCTCGACTACACCAAGAACGGGAACATTGATTGGTAAAATGCTGAACATGCCAATTGCTTTTCGAGCATCGGCAAGAGCAACATCCTGAGGAGTGGTTACAATAACTACTCCGGTGAGCGGAACCAGTTGCACTAATGTTAATTGAATATCACCTGTGCCCGGAGGAAGATCAATAACGAGGTAATCTAATTCGCCCCACTCAGCATCGGTCATGAATTGACGGAGTGCTGATGATACCATTGGACCGCGCCACACCACTGCTTGTTCTTCGTCAATTAATAATCCGATTGATAGTGCTTTGATTCCATATGTTTCAATCGGCTGCATTAAATGTTTTCCGTTTTCTTCCCGTACTCGTGGTCGCTCACCTTTTATGTTGAGCATGATTGGTATTGATGGACCATAAATATCAGCATCAATGATTCCAACCTTCGAACCTTTTTTAGCTAAACCAAGAGCGAGATTAACTGCTACGGTTGATTTGCCAACTCCGCCTTTGCCTGATGCAACTGCAATAATGTTTTTTACTCCTGCAAGAATATTATCTCGGTCACGCAGGGTGGTGACTTTTGCATCCATCACAATATTTACTTCGGCCTGATGTGAGACTAAAGCATGTATGGCATCAATGCAATTTTTCTTTATTAATTCTTTGAGCGGACAAGCAGGAGTGGTGAGGGTAACGATGAATGAAATTTTATTTTCATCAATCGTTATGTTGCTGATCATACCAAGTGAAACCAAATCCTGTTTCAAATCAGGATCTTCAACTGTTGAAAGTGCTTTTAGTATTTCTTCGTTTGTGAAAGCCATTTGAATTTAGCGATTAGCTATTAGCTTTTAGCGATTAGGAATTTTTATTAAGAAGTTATCTTTTACCAATTTGCGATTAGGAAAATGCAAGTTGATATTATTCTTTAAAAAATTATTTAAAACAAAAATTAAGTCCATCAATTTGCTAACTGCTAAAAGCTAATAGCTAACATTAGCTTTCCTGCATTGCTTCAACTTGCTTGCGTGCGCGGGTTCTTTCGTTTTCGTCGAGAATTATTTTGCGCATGCGAATGCTCTTTGGAGTTAATTCAACATACTCATCGTCCTGAATGTATTCCATTGCTTCTTCCAATGAGAATTGAATTTTCGGAACAATCTTCAATGCAGCATCAGTTCCGCTTGCACGCATGTTGGTGAGGTGCTTTGCCTTTGTAACATTGATAATTAAATCGCTCGGGCGAATGTGTTCGCCTATGATTTGTCCGCCATACACTT
>JAHEZG010000034.1 GCA_023251195.1 Chitinophagaceae bacterium
TTAATTGAATTTTCATTTTGATATTGATTGAATTATCGTTTAAAAAATCAAGAGAAAATTTCAACTTCTTTTTTCTTCGATCTGGTGAAAGCAGCAATTACGAGCGACACAAACAATCCGGCAATCATGTTTCCACCTGATTCCGCTGTTACTTGCCCCATTGGAGAAAAATAAGTTCGAGCATTTTCTTCCACCTGTTTGATTTCAGTTTCTGTTTTTTTCTGCTTCACCATTTCGTCATGAAACTGCTGAGCCATTCTTTCTTTTCGTTGTGGATCAACAGTACTATTATAAACATATGCATGAGCTCCCATCATAATTGATATGATAAAGCAAACTACAATTGCTGAATAAAATGCTTTGCCGAAATTCATTTTATTATGATTTGATTTTCTGGTTTCCACCACACACAAGTATGCACCTGTTGCCATTAACAATATTCCAAAATACGCACTGTATTGTCCGAGTTCGGTATCAGGCCAACCCATGTAAAATTCAAATGCCCGAAAAATCACACAGGCAATTCCGGTGAGTACGCCATATTTTAATTCCATAAAAAAAATTTCCCGCAAAGAAACTTAAATTCTTTGCGGGAAAAATTAAGCTTGTCAACTATTTTATTATCTGCAAATAATCAGTTTAGAAGATGAGGTATAATCTCCGTTCAGTTCTACCAGGTAATTTCCTGAAGGCAATTCACCAATGGAATATTGAAAACGATAATTTCCGGTTTCCATTTTACGGTTGGGAAATAATTGCTTAACGGATCTGCCCAACACATCTTTAATCATAAGCGAATAATTTCCATTTACAGGAATAGTAAACTCGGTTATTAATTTATCAGAAGCAGGATTTGGATATAAGTACAGGTTCTCGTTTGTATTCGTCAAAATTTCATTTGTTGCTAATGGCACCAATGGTGAATTATCGATGATTGTGTTTTCATCCCCTGGAAAGTAAACGGTAAACTCAAAGAAAGTAATCATCATTTCATCCAAAGTACCTTCTCCTGCATTTATCATTTGAGGCGGGTTATTCGGGTTGTTTAAATTGTTTGAGGTATTATCATAGGTGGCTTTGGAGTAAAGTGTGGTGCCTGCCGGAACTTTAATAATTTTCCGGAACTGATACAACCCCTGCCAATGAAAATCCCAATTCTCGATGTCAACAAATGGGATGGTGTCATTTGCAGGAGTTACGCCATAAGCATTAATTGTTTTTCCAATTAAATGCATGTGTGGTGCTACTCCGAGAAATGATAAATCGAACCCTGCCGGTGTTTGAAAACTTTCATGCATGGTTTTAACGGTATTGGCTTGCACTTTCAATGGCCATTCCTGAAGCACTGTTGGATCCACATGGTTTAGTGGTGCATTAAAATAAACAGGGCGAGTGAATCCGCCGGTGGTTTGATAAAAGAAATTAATTTTTGAACTATCAGACAATCCGTTACTGCCGGGTGCATAATGAAATTGAGCTATGATATCAGCATTCGCCGGAATATTTATTCCCATGCCGGTAGGCAAAACAAAAGGGGTTGAACCCGGCACCCATGCTCCAATTAATTCAGCTGCTGAATTTCCAACACCACCGAATCCCTGATATCCCGGATCAGGATCCTGGTTATCCAATTGCTGACAAATGCCGGTTGTATCCCAGTAGATTAAAACATGGTGTACAATTGCTGTATTGCCCGGAATAAATTCAATTGCCTTCATCATCTGATCTGTGCCATAACCCGATGGCACTACAAAACAACGGAAGTCGTCGGTGGCAACTGAAACAGTGTAATTCATTAATTGCAGCACATCATCAGGGGTTCCCACCTGACTGCCGGTTGGATAATTTGGTAATGCCGGAAGGTTGGCGGTATTTCCCTCAGGAAATCCTCCATTAATCCAGTCATTTATTTTCTGAATATCAGTATTGCTTAATAATCTTTCATGAGCCAGACGATTAAAATTCGGGTTAGGTGGCCATGGTGGCATACGCCTTGAATTCACGGCATCAGCCAGAGAATATCCGGTGTTAATTGCATCGTTATATGTAATTAACGGAAAGGGCGCAATGTTTCCGTTTCGGTGACACCCGGTACAATTTTGATAAAATATTGCAGCAATGTCATCACAATAAGTAGGTGTTTGTGCCTTTAATAATCCCGTAAAAAAGGTGATTGTAAGAATTAAAATAATTTTTTTCATGAAGTACCTATTAAAATTTTTTTGTAAGATTTTCAAATGTATGAAAGGTTTAATTGATGGCGAAACCCATTCAGTAATTTATCTGGCAGGATCAATGAATGATTGTAATTTTTTTTACTTCACTTATTTGTTCTCCGCTGATTTTCAGAAAATAAATGCCCGATGGCCATTCTGTTAAATCAAAAATGCGAAACTGCGAACCAGGTTCAATTGTGTTATAAAATATTTTTTTTACCAGAACACCTTCAACATTGTAAGCTGCTACTACTATTTTCCGGCTCTGCTTAAAATTAAAATTCAATACAAAATTTCCGTTTCCGGGATTTGGGTAAACCACAACAGTACTTTCTTTTTCTTCATTCAATTGGTGGCCGTTACTTAACAAAATATTTTCATCGCCATGTTTGTATGGAACCGTTAAAAAAGCAGTAACCAGCATTTCATTTTCACTTCCGTTTCCATAATAAATAGTTTGCGGCGGATAATTCGGATTTAATAAATTGGAAGAAGTATTATCGTAAGTAAATTCAGATTTTACTATTGTGTTCGCAGGCATCTTTAATAGTTTATCATAAACATAAAATCCCTGCCAGTAAAAATTCCAATTTGGAACAGATACTAATTTAATGGTATCGCCGGTGGGTTCAATGGCATAGCTGAAAGTGCTTTTGCCGATTAAATGCATGTGTGGCATTACTGCAATTATTGATGTGGTAATTGGAAATGAATTTTGAGCATGAAATGTTTTTATACTATCAGCCGGAATAATTAATGGCCCATCGGTTATGTTAACAATATTGATGGTTGCTTTCAAATTTACATTTCTGTTTACGACTCCGCTCTGAAAAAAAATATTGAGTTTAGAACTATCAACGAATCCAACACTTCCTGAAGGGTAATGCATCTGAACAATGATATCCGCATTGGCAGGTATTCTATATCCGAAATTTTGCGGAAGTATCAATGGTGGAGAACCGGGTACCCATATTGCAATTTTTTGTGCATTGTCTGTTCCTGCAAAACTGCTGAATGAAGTGTATCCGGTTTCTATTGTGGAGTCATCAAGCTGCTGACAAACTCCGCTCGTATCCCAGAAAATCACGGCATGATGGTCAATCTGTTTATTTCCCGGCAAAAACTCAATTGCTTTAACAAATACTTCCTGCGAAAATTGAGAAGGAATAACAAAACAACGGTATTCATTAACCGGAGAAGTTAAGGTATAGTGAGGTAAATTATATTGAATATCGGGCACCCCGATTTCGCTTCCTTCAGTAAATGCTGGCAGTGAAGGCAATAAAGAAGTATCCCCTACAGGCATACCAAAAGAAATCCAATCATTGATGGTTTGAATTTCAAGGTCAGTTAGCACCCGTTCATTTTGAAAATGCCGGTAAGCCGGATCCGGTGGCCAGGGCGGCATTATTCTATTATTTACTGCTGAAAAAATGGACGCAGCAGCCCCTGAAACTTCATCGTAATTAGTTAATGAAAATGGTGCAATGTTGCCGGGTCGATGACAGTTGGTGCAATTATTAAAAATAATTGTTGCTACATCATTGCTGAAAGTCGGAATCTGTGCCTGAAGATTTAGGCTTAAAAAAATTATAGTAATCAGAAGGCTTGACTTTTTCATACGCAGGCAAAGTACATTTCTTTTTTTAAATTTTATTCGAACTAAATATTAATTCAATGATAAACAATATTCTTGCGTCGATAAATTTTCAAACAAACAGATTTATGAAATATTTTTTAATTGCATTGCTGCTGATTAGTGCTTGTAAAACACCAATCGTTCCCGCCATACCAGCAGTAAAAGAAGTGATTATTGAGAGTGATGAAGGTCATATTCATGGAAGTTTGTTGTTGCCAGCTGATACCAGCAAACCATTTCCGATAGTAATCATTATTGCCGGTTCAGGACCAACTGATCGCAACTGCAATCAGGCAGGAATGAAGAGTGATGCATTTAAAATGCTGGCTGATTCATTGGCAAAAAGCGGAATCGCAAGTTATCGCTATGATAAGCGCGGAGTGGGTGCTAGCAACAATTATAAAATGAGTGAAGCCGAATTGCGCTTCGATGATTTTGTAACAGATGCCGTGGCAGTAATTAATCATTTTAATACTGATAAAAGATTTTCGAAAATAATTGTTGCGGGTCACAGCGAAGGTGCGTTGCTTGGTTTGCTCGCATGCAAACAAACAACTGTTACAGCTTACATTTCAATGTGTGGTGCCGGAAGAACAATTGGTGTGGTGATGAAAGAACAATTGGCAAAACAACCGGATGCCATTAAAAATGAATGCAACAGAATCATTGATAGTTTAATCAATGGAGTGGTAGTAAAAAATGTGACCCCTATGCTCGCTACTATGTTTCGTGAAAGTGTACAACCGTACTTGATTTCGTGGATGAAATATGACCCTGCAAAAGAATTTGCTGAATTAAAAATTCCATCGCTTGTGATTGAAGGCGACAGCGATGTGCAGGTTTCTGTTCTCGATGCAGAAACTTTGAAGAACGCAAATCCAAACACGCAATACAAAATTGTGGCGGGCATGAATCATGTTTTAAAATCAGGATTTAAAAACCGGGACGAAAATCTTGCATCGTACAACAAACCCGAAGTACCAATCAGTAGTGACTTTGTAAAAACTGTTACAGATTTTATTCTTGGCTTGAAGTAGCAAATAATATTGGCTGATTATTTCTTCAGCATCTTAAATGCCTGTGTCCATTGATTGCGCAGAAAACCGGGAATGCACCACAAAACAACAAGTGATTCAATCGCTCTTGCTGATTCTACTTTGCCCATGTCTTCAGTTTCCCAATTGAATGCAGTCAGAATTTCTGTTACACTTTGTTTCGCTGCATCATTATTTCCGCAGATGAACATGGTTGGTTTCAATCCATCAAAATCAGGATTCACCATAAACGCATTGCCCACGCAACTGAATGCTTTAACAAAATTTATTTCCGTAAAACTTTTTTGCAGTTGTTCCATCAGCGAATCATTGGGTCCGGTGAATAATTGAATCACTCCATTTACCGGAGGCAATTCTGCAATCGGATTAGTGGTGTCAATCACGGTTTTGCCATTCAGGTTTTGAATGCCCGATTGTTCAATCACTGTTTTTGCAACAGTTCCCTTTACTGCGAGCACAATAATTTCTCCGTGCTGTGCAGTCTGTTCAAACGAACCGATTTGAAATTTATTTCCGTTTTGTTCATTGAAGTCTTTCAGCTTCGAAGCATCGCGTGTTCCCAACATTACTTCACAACCATTTTGCAAAAATCCTTTTGCTAATGCTTTGGCAACAGCACCCGAACCAAGTATTCCGATTTTTTTATTCTGCATAAAATTTATTTTTTGTTTTGAACTGTAACAGAAGAGCGAGATAAAAGTTTCTTATTTAAAAAGTATTTCGCATCCCGACTGCACCGGGATAAACTCTGGAATAGAGTTCAGGGAGTTTGTTTTGAATTAATTTTCTCCGTGAACTCCGTGGCTCCGTGCGAAATTGAATACGCAAATTATTTCTCCTCAACTCTAAACCCGACTTCCTTTTTCAAAAGCTCAACCGTATTAAAAACAATCGGACAAATTTTTTAATACTCCATCACACGCTTCCAATACATTTTAATTCGTGCTTCATCCAAGTATGGAAAATCTTTACACGAATGTGGGCGCGATTCGTAAATCGTACAGATTTTATTTTCTAAAAAAACACAAGGCCGGGCAGTCATGTACTGAATCATGGTGCCTTTTTCCTGCGCGGTAAATTGATTTTTAAAATTATCGTCGCTCATATTTTTTTTCGCAGCGAGTATTGAAATTTCTTCTGCACTTAATCCCGGTTGCAGATGCCGGCAACAATTTCCGCATTGTGTGCAGTCAATATTTTTTTCTACTGCAGGAATAATTACATCGAGTGTAAAATCAATCTGCTTCGATGGAAGCTCATGAATAAAATTCCGGAACGATTGATTCTCGGCTGCCTTTTCAGTAACTAAAGCAGGAAGATTTTCAGAGTGCTTTTCTACTATTTTCATTGGGCGAAAAATAAAAAAATCAAATAAAAAACGAATGAGGAGGTAAGAAATTTTTAATCCATTTTTCAATCACTGTTTCATCTTCATTACTATTGTTGTAGTAAAAAATCTATTCAAATAAAATTGATGATTTACAATAACCTCTTAAAACAAATTTTACAATGAAAACATTTTACACATCACTCCTGCTCACCATTTTATTTTTGGCAGCAATCAATCAGCAATCAAAAGCCTGTTACGCCAACTACACACACACCAATGCCTGTGCAGGTGATACAGTTTGGTTTTATGCGCTCGACCTTTATGCCGTTCACAGTTGGGATTTTGGCGATACCACAAGTGGAAACCCAAACACTGCTTACGATGATACAGTATTTCATATTTATACAACTCCGGGCACTTACTATGTAACTCACTTCGATAACATTGGTGCGGAGTGGGCTTTTGAAACACAAGTGATAACAATCAGTTCAACTTGTTTTCTTGCCGATTTTAATGCGCAATGCGGCAGTTCTTTTTCTTTCAACTTTACCAATCAATCAATCGGAAATAACCTGACTTACCAATGGACTTTCGGCGAACCATCTTCCGGAGCAAGTGACACGAGCAATCTTTTAAATCCATATCATGCTTATGCTATTGCAGGTTCTTATACAGTTACATTAATTATTTCTGATGGAACTCAAAACGATACTACTTCACAACTAATAAATGTATCTGCCAACTGTATGTCGTTTTATATCAGTTACATGTTGAACCCTTGTGCGAATGATACCACCCATTTTTATTACAACTTTTCGGGTGTAACAAGTGTACTGTGGAATTTCGGTGATCCATCATCAGGTTCTGCAAATACTTCAACTGATTTTGTTCCTTATCATATTTTTTCTGTACCAGGAGTTTATATTGGTTATGTAATTTATACTGATGGAATTACAATAGATACGCTTCCGGTTATAACAAATATTGTTGACTGCAATGTTTTTCCGGGAGATGCAAACCGCAACGGACGAGTGGAAGGCGAAGACATTTTAGCCATTGCTCTTTACTACGGCGATACAGGAATTGCACGCTCCGGTGCCTCATTAAATTTTACTCCACAGGCATGTGCTGATTGGGGAACCACACTAAGCACTTACTCAGGAAACATGTACCTGAATGATATGGTGAATTTAAAAAATGCTGATTGCAATGGTGATGGAGTGATTAATGATTTAGATGTGCAAGCCGTAACACAAAACTTTGGTATGGTTTCTCATCCTCACAATATTGAATCACAAATGCAGATGGTTCCAGCGAGTGCGCCGCATTTAGGAATTACTATTCCAAATTTGGTTTTTGGGCAAACAACAGAAAATGCAACTTTGTTTTTGGGAAGTCTTTCGAATCCTGCAAACGGAATTTATGGTTTTAGTGTTTCAATTAGTTATGATTTACAGATTGTAAATCCTACCTCAATATTAGTTACATTCAATAATTCGTGGTTGGATACAACAGGTCAACCCAATATGATTTCAGGTTATCACAACGATCAGGTAAATGGATTGCTTACAATTTATTCTGCAAGAACAAATCATCTTGCCAAAACTGGATATGGTGAAATAGCAAATATTCAATACTATGTAAATCCTCCATCAATGGATGATCAACCATTTAATTTCTGCATAAATCAAAATGCTAAAGTGATGAATAATAGTATGTATCCTTCAAACAATTCGACAGGATATATTCAGAATTTTCTAAAAGTAAATTTGGACTGTGGTAATAGTATAGATCATTGGGAAGGCATAAACGAAATCTCTGACAACAACAATCTCACACTCTATCCATCCCCAGCAACCGACAAATTATTTATTTCTTCAAAGGAAAATATTCGTGATGCGCAGTTGAAAGTTTATGATGCAGCAGGTAAATTATTATTGGAAAATAAAATGAACGGAATGAACACTTCAATTGATGTAACAAATTTTGCTGATGGAATTTATTTGCTGGAAGTGAGTGATGGAGTGAATGTTTACAGAAACAGATTTGTAAAACAATAAAAGCCCCATCCCTAACCCTTCCCCAAAGGGAAAGGGAACTGACGCGATGATTTGATGCAATTTTTTCTTTTAAAAAATAATTTTATAAAAAATGAAACTGAATAAAATTTTTGCTGCAATGATTTTCTGCGTTGCCTCATTGTCATTTTCGCAAAAAGGATTTGCGCAGATAACAGCAAATTTTTCCATTGCCGGTTCTAATGTTGTTTGTCAGGGAAACTCAGCGGCATTTATGGATCAAAGCACAGGCAATCCTGTTTCATGGAAATGGATATTTCAAGGTGCTATTCCTGATACTTCTTATCAGCAAAATCCAGTCGTGCAATATTTTGTTCCCGGCCCACATGATGTTACATTGATTGTGACGGATGCAGGAGGAAATGCGGATACCTTAACAATGACGGGTTATATTTTCGTTGACTTTTTTATGATATCAGAAACCCATGTTCATGCACTTTGTGGCAGCAACATCGGAAGCATCACAACAACAGTGACCGGTGGAACAGCCCCATATCAATACTCGTGGAATGGCGGATACACCACTCCAAATCTTACAAATCTTACGGCGGGAACTTATACTCTATTTGTAGTTGATGCAATGGGGTGTATGCAACAAATTACAGTTGTGATTCAAAGCCTCGGTAGTTTTTCATTGGGAGAAAGTCATTGGGATGCAACCTGCGGAAACAGCGATGGCATTATTGATTTAACGCCGCAAGGTGGAGTAAATCCTTTTACCTATATCTGGAGTAATGGTGCCACAACTGAAGACCAATCAACTCTTTCTGCCGGAATTTATGATGTTACAGTAACCGATTCATTTACATGCGCAATTGCTATCAGCGTAATTATCGGTAACACAAATGGCCCTCAAATAACTTCAACTGTACAAGCAGCAAGTTGCGGAAATGCAAATGGAAACATTGACATGACAGCAACAGGTGGAGTTCCTCCGTACACTTATATATGGAGTAATGGCGCTACAACTGAAGACATTAATTTATTGAGTTATGGATTTTATAATGTGACTGTTACTGATCAAAATTTATGCATTGGTATAGCGAGCATTTCTGTTTCTGATTCAAATGTGTTATCGGTTTCGGGGGTAATGAGCAGTCCGTTATGTGGCAATCAGGGGAACATTGTAATCACAACAAATGGTGGCACTTTGCCATATACTTATTTATGGAACAACGGTGCAACTACTAATTCCATTTCAAATGTGCCGGCCGGATTTTACATGGTTACTGTTTCAGAAGCAAGCGGATGTTCGTTGGTTGAATCATTTAATGCTGTATTTTATTCTTATGTTTTTATATCAGCTGTTACACCTAACTGCGGCAACAATGGTTCACTGACAGCAACATCCTACGGAGGGATTTCTCCATTCATTTATGCATGGAGCAACGGACAAAACACCCAATCCATTTCATCACTTGCAGCAGGATTTTATACCGTCACAATTACTGATTCAGCAGGATGCAACACAACCGGTGAGTACAATTTATTGTCGTCGTGTTACAATGTGATTGAAGGATATGTGTTTAATGATTTGAACGGAAATTGTTTTATGGATAGTGGAGAATCTGTATTGAGTGGTGCAACTATCAGCGCAACAAGCGGCTCACAAAATTTTTATGGTTTTTCAAATGCAAGCGGATATTACAATGTAAATATTGGCGTATCAGGAAATTTTACATTGAGTGCAACACTAAACAACAATTCAATATGCGGAAATGTATTTTCATGCACCGGTTCATCAAATGTATTTTTTCCATCTGTCGGTGATACTTCAACCGGAAATAATTTTGGCTTTGTAGGTTCAACCGGTTTCGATTTAAATAATCATCCGGGATGGTCAACTGCAAATCCGGGCTTTCAAAAAGAATACTGGGTGATGCCCTTTAACCAATCGCCAACTGCATTTACTGATACTGCCACAGTTATATTTTTTTATGACTCTAATTTAATTTATGATTACAGTTTAGCGCCAATACCTGTTCACGATGCGGTTGCACATAGTTTAACATGGCTGGTTCCGAATGTTCCAGCACCAACTTATGATTGGAACAATCGATTCCGAAATTTCTTCACTGTTCCAGCTTCTCTTCCTGTCAGTTATTTATTGCAAAGCGATTTTTATACTTATCCGATGACAGGAGATTGTGATTCAGCAAACAATCATTTACATTATTCTGAAGTGGTAACCGGTTCCCACGATCCAAACGCTAAAGAAGTTTCGCCTTCGGGAAATATTATGAATGATGATTCTGTTTTGACTTACACCATACATTTTCAAAACACCGGAACTGACACCACTAATTTTATTTTTGTGACAGATACTTTGTCGCAGTTTGTTGATCCAACTACGGTGCAGAATTTAGCATCAAGTCATCCTTACGAGTCATTTACTATTTCCGGAGTTGGAATTCTCACCTGGCTATTTAATCCCATTGAATTAGTAGATAGTGCAACCAATGAACCGGCGAGTAAAGGGTTCATCACCTTCAACATAAAACAAAAACCAAATCTTCCATTGGGAACTGTAATAAGTAACACAGCATCCATTTATTTCGATTACAATTCTCCGGTGCAAACAAATACGGTGGTGAATACACTTTACAATTCAGTCAATAATATTTCAGCTGAAAAAGTTTCTGCCTCTTCTTATCCGAATCCGTTTTCAGAATCAACTACAATAGTCGTGAATGGAATGAAAGGCGCATTTGATTTCACAATCAATAATGTTTTGGGAATGAAGATGAATGAATTGAAAAATGTAAACACCTCACAATTCAATTTCAAACGGAATGATTTACCTGCGGGAATTTATTTTTATTCAATTTCTGTTGAAGGAAAAAATCTGGCGAATGGGAAATTGGTGATTGAGTGAAATAAATAATAAAGTATAAAATTTTCAACGGGCTGTTTCTTAAAAAGAAACAGCCCGTTTTTATTTTTTCCAATTACTCTCTACACAAATTACATTCGCACATCCAAATTCATTTAATGAAAAAAATACTTTTTGCAATTTTCTTTTTATCAGCTCTTGCATCGCAAGCACAAGTTCCCTACTCAACCATTCCACTAAAAGGTGATGAACCTGAATGGGTGCAGTTGCTATTTCAACCCAATCCGGATCCGGGTATTGTTTCTGAAAAATTCAAAGCGTATTTCAAAACACATCCTTTCGAAAAAAATTATTACACACAATTTTATAAGCATTGGATGATGTTGCATTCAAGAGATAATAATGGTTCGTTGTTCGGTTTGCCATTGGACAATGCAAAATTTAATGAGACCAATTATTTAGCTCGTTGTAAAAACAATTCACTTGAAAAATCAGCCAACTGGCAGTGCATTGGTCCGTTTGATTTTGATAAAGAAGCCGCAGGGAAAAGTTATGCTGCCGGAGCTGCACATGTTTATACCACCGAGCAATCTATTTCGAACACCGATGTTTTATATGCAGGAACTGCAAATGCCGGAGTATGGAAAAGTATTGACAAAGGAAGCAGTTGGGTTAACCTGACAAAAGACATGATGCTCGGAACTGTACTTGCATTGGAGATTGACCGAACAAATCCTGACATTGTTTATTTCGGTGGTGCCGGAAAAGTTTATAAAACAATTGATGGCGGTTCATCATGGAACGAAACCGGTGATGCGACTTTCAATTCTGCAACAAAAACAATCAGAGACATTGTGCAATCACCTGTGAATGCAGATGAATTATGGATGGCTGCTGATCAGGGATTTTATCACACAACAGATGGTGGCGTGAATTGGGTACTGCAATACCCAGGTGTGTGGAAAGAAATTGAAATTCATCCAACCAATTCGCAAATCATGTATGCGATAAAACAAACGGGAGTGAAAACAGAATTTTATAAATCATACGATGGTGGACAAAATTTTGTAAATATTATTAATGGATATCCATCTGCAGTTTCTCCCGATGAACAAAAGCGAACTGAAATTTCAGTAACACCTGCCGCACCAAACATTGTTTATGCATTAGCTACCGGCGAAGCTGATGGCGGCACAGGTTTGTATGGAATTTATGTGAGTCACGATGCAGGTGAAAGTTGGTCGTTTCAATGTTGCGGTACAGGGCCCGGTGGGTTGCCTGATACAAGCACCAATAAAAATTTATGCGGATGGGATGATCATGGTGGCGATGATGGCGGACAATGGTATTATGATTTAGCATTGGAAGTTTCGCCGTTCGATTCCAATGAAGTGCATGTGGGTGCAGTGAATCACTGGATCAGTTATGATGGTGGAGTGAACTGGTTTTGTCCATCAAAGTGGAGCCATTCAGGAAAAGTAAATTATGTGCATGCCGATATTCACGACATTCATTTTTATGGAAACGACTGGTGGATCAGTTGCGATGGTGGAATTTTTTATTCGCAAACGCAAGGTGATACTTTTAACCGTAAACAATTTGGAATTGCCGGAACTGATTTCTGGGGTTTCGGAATGGGCGAATGGGAAGGCGAAGAAGTAATGGTTGGCGGCACCTATCACAACGGAACATTGCTGCGCGATTTTAACACCTACACCAATGGCTGGCTCAGCACAATGGGTGGCGATAATGTTTTAGGTGGTGTGAATTATGGCGACTCACGAATTATTTTTTCTGATTATGGCCGTCATAAAATTCCGGGCGACCGCACCGTTGATTTATTAAACCTTGGCACAGCCATGATTCCAACGAATGGATATTATGTTGGTGAAGCAAGTGAATTTGAATTTCATCCTAATTTGTTTAATACAATTTACATCGGCAGAGATTCTTCCATCTGGAAATCAGACGATCAAGGCGCCACTTATTCACTGCTGCACAATTTCGGTGGAGGATTAATTACTTCTATTGAAGTATCGCCTTCGAATCCATTAGTGATTTATGCCTGTTATTACGGCAGTTATTATGGTGTGAAAAAATTATACAAGTCAACCGATGCCGGTCAGTCATGGAATGATATCACTCCGCCAACTTCTGTGTTTAATAACCTTTCCACCAATATTCCATTTGACATTGCGGTGAGCGGTACCAATGAAAATGAATTGTGGCTGGTGCGCATTCCGCAAAGTTCGCAACTCAATAATCTGAACGGATACAAAGTTTATAAAACCATTGATGGTGGCTCAAGCTGGATTAACCTCACCACGCCAATGCTCGATGGCGAATACATAACCTGCACTGAACACCAACGCGGAACTGATGGCGGAGTTTACATCGGAACACGCAGAGCAGTTTATTATCGTAATAACACAATGGCTGATTGGGAACTTTACAATAGTGGTTTACCGGTAAGTATTGGAAGCACGCAGGTTTTAATAAATTATAAATCAGGCAAAGTGGTGAATGCTACTGACCGCAGCGTGTGGGAATCGCCGGTGTACGAACCATCAACTCCGCAAGCAACAATTTCAGCTGATAAAAATGTGAGTCACTGTACACGCGATACTATTTATTTTCATGACCATTCAAATTTGATGGACCTAAGTGCAACATCTACATGGAGTTTCCCGGGTGGAAATCCAGCTTCATCCACACTTCGAAATCCGAAAGTGGTTTATGCTGCACCGGGAGTTTATTCTGTTTCGTTAACTGCAGCAAACACTGTTGGAACTTCAACACAAACACTTACTGATTTTATAACTGTTTATAATGAATGTTTTGCAGATACTGTTCCCGGAAATTGTATATCGCTTAACGGAACAAGTGCTGATGCCATTGGGCCAAATCTGAATCTGAATTCAAATCATGTAACCATCAGTGCATGGATAAAACCAAACGGAACACAAAGCGACTGGAGCGGCATTGTTTTTTGCCGTGGCGGAAATACCTGTTCGGGTATCAGTATGAAGGATGATAACGAAATCCGGATGCACTGGGATGGAACCGAG
Organism: Chitinophagaceae bacterium; assembly: GCA_023251195.1. GTDB lineage: Bacteria > Bacteroidota > Bacteroidia > Chitinophagales > UBA10324 > UBA10324. Next base: position 14,220 of record JAHEZG010000034.1, read on the forward strand.
TGGGGATGGTCGTCAGGATTATTTGCACCGATAAATGAATGGTCGCATGTGGCATTGGTTGTAACTCCTGATTCTGCCACTTTATATGTTAATGGAATTCCGGCCACCAATACGAACTCAATGCCTGCTGAAGAATTTGATTGCCCCATAACTATTGGTTTGGATAATTGTTGCGACCGGTATTTCAATGGGTTGATTGATGAAGTGTGTGTTTACAATCGTTCCCTTTCGAAAAATGAAATCCGTGATTTAATGCACCTCACAAAAAATCCGTTGAGTGATTCATCGTTGGTGCGGTATTATCAGTTTGATGAAAGCAACGGACCCATACTCGATAAAATTGGCGTTGGTCATGCAAACCTGAATGGTGGCGCATCGCGTGTAACCTCATCGGGCCCGTTTGGTGGTGGAATCAGTTTCCGGAAAAATATTTTGATTGCGGGAAATCATGTTTTCACCAATACAGGTTTCGCTTGTGGATGGGTCAATGGCTCCACACTTCCGCATGGCGAAGTAGTGGTGACAAGAATCAATTTGCATCCCGATCAAACTCCTGCGCAAAACTGGAATGCACGCAGTTACTGGATCATGGATAATTATGGCACCAATCCGTTTATTGATTTACCGCAACAAATTTCTTTTGATAAAATAGGAACAGTGAGTACATCTGATCAGCAAAATCCGCAACGCTTTAAAATTTATCTGCGCGATCACAATGCCGATGGAAACACCTGGGGAACTGCGAACGACAGTGCGAACCAATGCACCGCAGGAACAGATGGTGCAGTGCAATTCGGGAACATCAGTTCGTTTGCAACTTCAGCACAGTTCGATATTATTAATTCATCCATTGTGGTAATCGGCACACAGGAAATTTTATCTGAGAATTATGAAATGAATGCAACAGTTTATCCCTCTCCGATTTTTAACACCGATAAACTTTTTGTAAAAACAATTTGCATTGGCGAGTGTCGCATCGAATTATTTTCTGCAATCGGACAAAAAATAACCGAACAGAAATTCACGAAAGAAACTTCGCTCTCCTTAAAAGATTTACCTGCCGGAATTTATCACTACACTTTTCATTCTTCCGATTACGAACAGAATGGTGAGGTGGTGATACAGTAAAATATTTTTTTCTTTTTTATAAAGATGCCATCCCTTCAAAGGGCTGGCATCTTTTTTTTATCAATTACTTAGAAAAAATTTTTTTTAGGGGAAAGAATACCCAGCTCGGCACGGTTTGCAACCGTGCTACGAATACGGCTAACAAAAAGCTCTAACGGAAAACCAATTCAGATAATTTTTGAAAAAGCACTCCGAAATTTCGGAGTGCTTTTTTATTTGGAGAAGGAAATTACTTTTAGAGCAATAAACATTTCGGTTCGTGAGGACACGAACCGAGGCAAAAAAACTTGAAACACAAACTAATCCCGAAGGGATGATATGATTGTAATAAAACCAAAACAAGAAAATCACATAACCCCGAAGGGGTGATATGATTTTTCCCATTATAGTGTCACCCCTTCGGGGTTCTTTTTGTTATAGCATTCTTTCTTTCTACAATCATATCATCCCTTCGGGATTAACCAGCTCGGTTTGCAACCATGCTGCAAATACAGCTAACAAAAAGCTCTAACGCAAAACCAACTCCGCTTCAAGCGGAGCTACAGCAAAGACAAACCCGCGTTCTGACAAACCAGTAAAGACAAACCAGCCCCAACTGTATTCTTTTCCCCTAAAAAAAATAACTTCGTATCAATAACCAGCCGTTGTCTGCTTTATTTACTCATTTTTTGCCACAGGCAATAATAACCGTCTGTCCTTTTCATTCAGTTACTTATCGTAGATATATAGCCACTCACCGTATTTCAAATTGTGGCAGTAGGGTTGTGCGTCACATTTGCCCCTCACTTAAAAACAAGAACTATGAAAAGAACCTTCACACAATTTTTAACGCTAACGATGATTGTCTGTTGCAGCTTACTGCTCACAGCCAACACATCAAATGCATTCGCAGGAAAAGTGAACGCACCATCAACCTCAGTAACCACGAACACTACGCCGAATGTTATGTCGGCTTTTGAATTTGCGGTTCCTGTGGCACCACTTACTGTAAGTGCAGTGGCCGTTTCTCCAACCTGTTATGGCGGAAGCAATGGCTCTATAGATGTTACAGTAGCGGGTGGAACAGCGCCCTACACTTATGCATGGAGCAATGGTGCTACCACGCAGGATTTAGCCGCAGTTGCTTCGGGCAGTTATACTGTAACTGTAACTGATGCAGCCGGTGTTATAAAAACTAAAACTGTAAATGTGATTTCGGCAGTTATTATTCAGGGATACATTGATTGCAGTAAAGTTTGTTTTGGCAGTTGCAATGGCATTGCCGACTTAACCATATTAAACGGAACAGGTCCTTTCACTTACAAATGGAGCAACAATGCCACTACCGAAGATTTAACCAACCTGTGCGCAGGTGTTTATTCGGTTACAGTAAAAGATGCGAATGGTTGTGCTAAAATAATTTCAACTCAGGTTCAGTCTTATTCGCAAATTGTTTTAACAGCTGTAAAAACAGATTTGAATTGCAGTGGTGTATGTATTGGTGCAATTGATTTATCGGTTTCAGGCGGAACAGCTCCTTATGTATATGCATGGAGCAATGGTGCAATCACTCAGGATTTATCGGGATTGTGTGCAGGGCCTTACTCAGTTACTGTAACTGATTTTAATGGTTGCGCTAAAGTAAAATCGCTGAGTATTCTTCAGCCGGTGGCTCTTGGTTTATCAATAGTTCCGAATTCAATTCCATGTTTCGGAGTTTGTATTGGTAGTGTGAATGCAACGGTTACCGGTGGAACCGCTCCTTACAATTTTGCCTGGAGCAATGGTGCAACTACAGAAGATTTATCAGGTGTGTGTGCAGGTGCTTATACTTTAACAGTGACTGATGCAAAGGGTTGTGTGAAAATAAGTTCAACAAATATTAATCAACCTGCTTATCCATTAAATGCAACTGCAATTGCTACGGATGTAAATTGTAACACCACTTGCAGCGGAACTATAAATATTTCTGTTACGGGCGGAACTGCTCCTTATTCTTATTTATGGAACAATGGTTCAACTGATGAAGACCGCAGCGGTCTTTGCCTTGGAACTTATTGCGTTACCATCACTGATGCCAATCAATGTGTAACTACAAAATGTGCAACGGTTAATCAAACCATTCCTCCAACAATTACTCTTACTCCTGCTCAATTGGTTTGTAATAATATTTGTACAGGTTCAGTGGATTTAAATGTGATTTCAGAAAATGCTCCTTTTACTTATCAATGGAATAACGGTGCAACTACTGAAGATGTAACCGGATTATGTGCAGGTGAATATTGTGTAACTGTATCGGATGTAAACGGATGTACTGCGGGTGGATGTATCACCATCACTCAACCTTCTTCATTGATTTTAACTCCTGATCATACTGATAATCCTTGTTTTGGAAATTGTGTTGGTACAGCTTCAGTTACAACAACAGGTGGAACTGCTCCTTATTCTTATGTATGGGAAAATGGTTCAACTGAAAATAATATTAACGGACTTTGTTCAGGTGAATATTGTGTGACTGTTTATGATGCTCACCAGTGTTCAACATCAGTTTGTATTTCGGTTTCAAATGCTTTGGTTTTAAATGCGGAAATAAATTCTTCAAACACCAGTTGTTTCAATGCATGTAACGGAACGGCAAGTGTTTCTCCATTCGGTGGAACTGCACCCTACTCTTATATCTGGAACAATGGAAGTACAAATGCAAGTGTAAATGGTTTGTGTGCCGGTGAATATTGCGTTACGGTTTATGATGCTCATCAATGTTCAGTGGTGAAATGTGTTACTGTTTCTCAGCCTGTTTATTTACAGAGTTATATTAATTGCACTCATTTGCTTTGTAACAATGTTTGCAACGGAATTGCAGATCTTTCAGTGGTTGGCGGAACTGCTCCATTCACTTTTGTTTGGAACAATGGTGCTACTTCAGAAGACATCAGCGGACTTTGTGCCGGTTTGTATTGTGTAACTGTTACTGATGCAAATGGTTGTTCTTCGGTTGCTTGTCAGATAGTTAGCGAACCAACAGAATTGGCTGCAACTTCATCTTCAACTGATGTAAATTGTTTCAATGCATGTAACGGAACTGCAAGCGTTTCTGCAAATGGCGGAACTGCTCCTTACTCTTATAGCTGGAACAACGGAAATACAAATTCAAGTGTGAGTGCATTGTGTGCCGGTTCATATTGCGTTACTGTTTATGATGCTCACCAATGTTCAGTTGTAAAATGTGTTACTGTTTCTCAACCAACAGAATTGACTGCAACTGCTGCTTCAACTGATGTAAATTGTTTCAATGCATGTAACGGTACTGCAAGCGTTTCTGCAAATGGCGGAACAGCTCCTTACACATATGTATGGTCAAACGGAAATACAAATTCAAGTTTGAGTGCATTGTGTGCAGGTTCATATTGCGTAACCGTTTATGATGCACACCAATGTTCAGTTGTAAAATGTGTTACCGTTTCTCAACCAACAGAATTAACTGCAACTGCTTCTTCAACTGATGTAAATTGTTTCAATGCATGTAACGGTACTGCAAGCGTTTCTGCAAATGGCGGAACAGCACCATACTCTTATACCTGGAACAACGGAAATACAAATTCAAGTGTGAGTGCATTGTGTGCAGGTTCATATTGCGTAACCGTTTATGATGCACACCAATGTTCAGTTGTAAAATGTGTTACTGTTTCTCAACCAACAGAATTGACTGCAACTGCTGCTTCAACTGATGTAAATTGTTTCAATGCATGTAACGGTACTGCAAGCGTTTCTGCAA
>JAHEZG010000306.1:0-2056 GCA_023251195.1 Chitinophagaceae bacterium
GAAAAACTTACAGCAGTAAAAAATACTAATGGAACAGATTACTGGGTGGTAGCACATGCTTATCCGAATAACGAGTTTTATGTTTATCCTGTTAGTTCATCAGGAGTTGGTTTACCCGTTATCAGCACCATCGGCTTACCAATTGTTTCGCAAAATAATGTTGTTGGCTGTATTAAGTTTTCGCCTGATGGTCAAAAAATTGCTTCTGCCAGTTGCAATTTAGTTAATGAGCCGGTTGAGTTATTTGATTTTGATGCTGCAACAGGTTTGCTTTCAAACTATATAACTATTCCGGGTACCGGTAATAGTTATGGCTTGTCATTTTCTCCTGATAATTCAAAATTATATATTTCATTTATTGGCACTCCTTCCATTGATATTTTGCAATATGATTTAACTGTTCCGAATTTTCAGAATTTCCCTGATACGATAATGATCTTTTCAACTTACTTTATTTGTTCGCTTCAATTGGCCCCTGATGGTAAAATTTATTGTGCGAAATACGGTGGCAATAAATTAGGTGTCATTAATAATCCGAACCTCTCCGGTGCCTTATGTGGTTATAACGATTTAGGTTTCACTCTCGCAACGGGCAGCACCACCACCTACGGACTTCCAAATTATTTTGAAGGATATCCTGTACAAAACTGTTTTATTAATCCTGTTTCAACCAATACTGATTTGTTATGCAAAGGCATAAATACAGGAGCCATTGATATTACATTATCGGGTGGCACTCTGCCAATTACTTTTTTATGGAACACCGGAGCCACTACCGAAGATTTATCAAATCTGTTTGCCGGAAATTATTCTGTTACCATAACCGATAGTATTGGTTGTGTTGAAATTGTTGCAGATACTATCACAGAACCTTTGGCTTTAATGGTAACACTTAACTTCAGTCAGAATCAGGATTCAATTTTTGCAAGTGTTAACGGAGGTACTCCTCCTTATTTTTATAATTGGTCGAATGGCGCAACTACAGCGTTCGTAACAAATCTGAGTGGCGGCACTTACTCAGTTACAATTACAGATGCAAACGGTTGTGAAATTTCAACCAACATAAAATTTTCATCTATTGAAAATTTCAGTTCAGAAAATAATTTAAGTATTTACCCGAATCCGGTTTCGGAGCAATTGATAGTTGATAATGGACAATGGTTAATTAATGAAATTAAAATTACAGATATTCTTGGTAGAATAATTACTGGCCACTTTCACCTGACCGCTGTCCCCTATTCGGTTGATGTAAGCAACTTCAGTGAAGGAATTTATTTTATCAAACTGGTTTCTTCAAGTGGATTAACCATTGTGAAAAAATTTGTGGTGGTGCATTAAAGGAAATTCCAAATTATAAATCAAAATATAAAAATTAAACTTGACTGGGAATCAAATTATTTTTTAAGCAAAAAAAACAATCTCAATAACACCTAATTGAAGAAAATATATTTTATCCACCATGCATTTATTAAAACACTTCACAGTGCTTTTCATTTTAATCCTGCGCATTGTTTTTGAATGCAAAAGCCGCTCACCAAAACAGAGAACGGCTTTTGAATTTAATCTTAAATTGAAATTATTTTAAATTGCAGGTTGTCGTTTGCGTACCTCCAAATCCATCGCTGAGTGAACTGTTTGCTAATGCGCAAGTTGCATCAGCATTCTTTTTTGTATCCTTAATTGTGGTATTAAAGGCATAAGAAGTGTCGTTGAAAAACGCACTGCCTGTATAATTGTAGGTACACGCACAAGTGTAATCCTTTTTGCACGATGTAAATACAAGCGCAGTAAGAAACAAAGCAGCAACGATGGTGAGTAGTTTTTTCATAATGGTTTTTTTGATTTAAAAATTTGGTTGAAGACAAATATGAACAATTAATAAATTTCATCAAACAATATTCACTAATAGAGTTGTTTTTAATACCTGTTCTGTTTTTTTATTTTATGAAAATCACCTCCACTTGCATCACGGTTATTTTTATCTTTCATTTGAATTTAATATAGGTAATGAAATTTCTGCTCCGCACCTTTTTTGTTTTTATTCTCTTTGTCCAAC
>JAHEZG010000306.1:2066-4734 GCA_023251195.1 Chitinophagaceae bacterium
AACCAGTCATTGCGTCGGCGCAGGATTCCTTGTTGCATTGCGGTACTGATCGGGTAATGAAATCGGTATATCAAACCAATCAAAAAGCAATTGCTAATCATCTGTTGCTTGAACAATTCACTCAACAATTTCTACAGGCAGGAAACACTCGACAGCTGTATGTAATACCGGTTGTGTTTCACATCATTCATAATTATGGGAGTGAAAATATTTCGGACTGGCAGGTGAATGATGCGGTGAAAATTCTGAACGAAGATTTTAATAAAAACAATTCCGATACAACAGCAATAGTTAATCAGTTTAAACCAATCGCTGCCGATTGCGATATTGAATTCCGTTTGGCAACCATTGATCCGAACGGAAACTGTACAAATGGTATTGATCATATTGTTTCAACCACCACTTACTCGGCCGGCGAACATTCAAAATTAAATCCTTGGCCCAACGAAAAATACCTGAACATCTGGGTGGTTCATGACATTGGAATTGGTGCTGCAGGATATGCTTACTACCCCGGAAGTGCCGACCCGGATAAAGACGGAATTGTTATTCTTTCAAACTATTTAGGAAGTGTTGGCACCGGTGATTATGTAAGAGCACGCGCTCTCACACATGAAGTTGGCCACTGGCTCAATCTTAAACACACATGGGGCGATACCAATAATGCAGGCGAATTATGCGGCGATGATGATGTTACCGACACACCAGAAACAAAGGGATGGTCAACATGTATTTTAAATGGTGCGGTGTGTTCGCCGGCAATTGAAAATGTACAGAACTACATGGAATATGCTTATTGCTCATGCATGTTTTCATGGGGACAGAAAACAAGAATGCTTGCTGCTTTAAACAGCAACATATCAGGTAGAAATAATTTATGGAACAGTTCAAATTTAATTGCCACGGGCACTGATATACCTGCTTCTTCAATTACATTTTGCATTCCGGTTGCCGACTTCATCAGCAGCTCAAGATATGCCTGTTCTGGCCAATCCATTTACCTCATTGATAAAAGCTGGAATGCAAAAGTGCTTTACAGATACTGGAATGTTTCGGGTGCAAATGCGAGCTCACTTTCTGATTCGGTAATAACAATTTCATTCAATACTCCGGGCTTGTATTCCATTTCATTATTAGCCGGAAATAATGAGGGATCAGATTTTAAAATTAAAAATGATCTCATTCAAATTCTTCCCGATACCGCCATGTTTTCAAATGGATACATCGAAAGTTTTGAAGCTGGTGACCTATCATCAAATAATTTTATTCCTGATAACAATGATTTTTTTCACTGGTACCTAAACAACAATGTTGGTTACAGCGGAACACGATGCCTGGCATTTAATAATTTTAAAGCGCTGAATGGTCGAACATACAGTATTACAGGGCCCACATTTAATATTTCAAATTTATCAAATCCGATTTTAACATTTCATTTAGCCTTCGCACAAACAGTTGCCGGAAATAATGACCGGTTGAGAATTCTGGTTTCAGAAAATTGCGGTCTCAGCTGGACAACCAGGTACATAAAAACAGGACCTCAACTGGCAACCGCTCCTTATCATGTTTTACCCTTCAGTCCGGATGCATCTGAATGGAGAATGGAAACCGTGAATTTAAATGCAAATGCTTCCAGTACAGATTTGCGTATAAAATTTGAATTCATAAATGATGATGGAAACAATATTTTTATTGATGACATTAATATTGGCGGCTATTCTTTCAGTGATGATCTGAATGGTGAAAATGAATTTGAATTATTCCCAAACCCTGTGCTTGACAATGCAGATTTAAAATTCAATTTAAAAAACAATGTTACCGGTCGAATTATTTTAACCGATGTGTATGGAAGAATGCTGAAAGAAATTTATTCTGGTGAAATAAATAAAAACGCAAACTTTACTATAAATTTTGTTGCATTACCGCCGGCGGTTTATTTTATTCAATTAGAAATTGCCGGGCAAAAAACAATTTACCGATTCGTAAAACTTTAAATTTTCAGCCATCAAAACGAACGATAAAATTGCAACACTGCTTATTCAATCGCCGCTGGGTAATCTCATAGGCAAAGCCACTGATTCGGGTATTCAATCACTTGAATTTGAAGTTCCGGAAAAACAACATTCAGCAATTTTGTTTGAAGAAAAAAAGAATAAACATCTTGCTAAATTAAAAAATCAAGTGGCCCAATATTTTTCAGGTGAGAGAGAAGAATTTGAATTAACACTTGCACCCGATGGAACTATATTTCAACAAAAAGTCTGGAGTGAATTATTAAAAATTCCATTTGGAAAAACAAGAACTTATAAAGAACAGTCCATTTCGGTTGGCGATGTAAAAGCCATTCGTGCAGTAGCCACAGCCAATGGCGCCAATCCAATTGCCATCATTATTCCCTGCCACAGAATAATCGGAAGCGATGGTAGTTTAACAGGATATGCCGGAGGACTTTGGAGAAAAAAATGGTTGCTCGAATTTGAAGCAAACAAAAAGGGAAATGCCCGCCAATTAAGTTTGTTAAATGCATTCAATACATCAGCAAATGAATGAGTGCTGATTTTTTTCAGTCAATGTTATTGAGCAGTTTTTAAATGAAAACAGACTAATTAAAACCCCATCAGCTTTGCAGGCACATTTAGCCTGACAGATGCATACCAATAAAAAACTC
>JAHEZG010000035.1 GCA_023251195.1 Chitinophagaceae bacterium
AAATTTTCTTGTGTTTGGGCTTTTAACAAAGAAGTGAAAATGCTAAAAACAGTCGCCCAGGTAATTAAGATTTTTTTCATTCAAACTTTTTCTATTCTCAAATCTAATTTCTTCAAAATAAAAAAAGGCGAAAAAAATTTCCGCCTTTTCAATTTTAAGATTTTAGTTTTTTATTTTTTCACTCACCAACTACCCCCCGCACCACCGCCACCAAATCCACCTCCACCAAAACCGCCAAAGCCACCGCCACCTCCTCCGCCGCTGCTCCATCCACCACCACCACCACGGCCACCATTCATCAGACTTCCTAAAATTAATGGCCCCATCCATCCGCCGCCGCCAACTACGCCGCCACCTCTGTTGTTACGATTATTTCGTGCTGCTAATGCAATGATGATGATTATTATGATTGGAATAATTAATCCAATGGGTGGTTTTTTTTCCTTGGTTACATCGTTTACAAATTCGCCGGCTGCCAGTTTTATAATGGCATCAACTGCACCATTCAGACCTTCGTAATAATTTCCGTTTTTAAAATTCGGAACTATAATATTTTCTACAATCCGGTCGCAGTGAATATCAGTTATGGCTCCTTCCATTCCTTTTCCGGTTGCAATAAATGCTTTGCGGTCTTCCTTAGAAATAAGAATGAGCATGCCGTTGCTTTTTTGCGCCCGGCCTATCCCCCACTTGTCACCTAACTTAAAAGCATAGTTGCCGGCTTCATCGCCATCTAAATTATTGACAATTACAATGGCGATTTGTGTGCTGGTGCTATCGTCGTAATCCACCACTTTTTGCTCGAGCGCAGCCACTTCATCAGCGCTCAGCATTCCGGCAAAATCATTTACCAATCGTGGTGGCGATGGCCGTTCAGGAATTTGAGCATTAACAATTGCAGTGAAGAAAATTAAAAGAGTAATTAAATTTTTCTTCATCATTTAATGATTGGTGTATTTGACAACTCGTTGGTGTCTCCTTTTTCGTAAGGAAAAAAAGCCTGCAGTTTATCACCCGCCATTTCAATGGCAAGCAACACACCTTTCAATATTTCTTTCTGCGAAAAATGTCTCTGCATTTCTTCTTTCACATTATCCCAGAACGATTGTCCGCACTTTTCATAAATCGCCTGATCGCCGCAGATGGCAAATTTTTTATCTTTGTAAGCCAGGTATATCAGCACGCCATTGTGTGCTTCGGTTTTATTCATTCCTAATTCATGAAAAATAATTTCGGCACGAAGCAGCGGTTCATCCTTGCATTTTGGTTCAAGATAAATGCGGATTTCACCAGAAGTTTTTTTCTCGGCCGTGGCAATCGCATCAGCAATCTGCTGTATTTCTGCTTTGCTGAAAATATTTTTTTTGAAAAAAGGAATTGCGCTCATCAGAATTTTACTTCAGGCGCTTTCTCGCTTCCGGCAGCTGCTTTGAAATATCCTTTTTCGCTATAGCCAAACATCTTTGCAAAAAAACTGTTCGGAAACAATTTTATATAAGTATTGTAATCCTGAATGGTGGCGTTGAAATCATCGCGCGCTTTGTTTATCCGGTTTTCAGTTCCTTCAATCTGTACCTGAAAATCGCGGAATGCATCAGTGGTTTTAAGTACAGGATATTGCTCCACTACCAGTAATAATTTGCTGAACGATGAGTTCAAACTGTTTTGCGCTTGTTGAAATTGTTCAATGGATTCAGGAGTTAATTTAGTTGGGTCAACTGTAATTTTTGTTGCCTGACTGCGCGCTTCTATAACTGCCTCAAGTGTTGATTTTTCGAAATCAGCAGATCCTTTAATGGTGTTCACTACATTGCTGAATAAATCCATCCGGCGTTGGTACTGGCTTTCCACATTGCTCCACATTTTAGCTGTGTTTTCGTTCTTGGTCACCATTGAATTATTAAACCCTCGAATCCACATATAAATGCCGAGGATAACTACTACAATAATTCCGACTGTGATGAGTGTTCTGTTCATGTTTTAGAAATTTTTTTTGTGCGTTAAAAGTAAGCAGACGAATTTAATCTTTGTTTATTGTTTAGTGGCTGGAAAGATTTTATCGCGATAAATTGAAAGCCACAGATTCACAGATTAATGCTAAACAAAAAAAATTGAATTACGATTGACAAAGAAAGTAAATTGAGATTAATCTCAATTGTTGTGACAATCAGTTCCTAAATTATTCAGGAAAGAAAACCTATGAATCTGTGGCTTTCAATTTTCAAATATTCAATTGCTTATTTGAACAAATAATAAATCAACTTAACATACTCATTATTCAACGCAAGTAACCCGTACTCACTTTCCCACCATTTATTTTCTTCATATCCAACAGCATGAGCGCCTATGATTTTTACTTCAATATTTTTTTCAGCAAATTTTTCTTTGAAAACATTGCGCACTCTTCGAGTATGAAATCTGGAAGAAACGATTTCAATCTGATTGATTTTTTTCTCCAGACAATATTTCAGAATCGCATCTGATTCTTCGGCGGTACTGGTTCCTTCTTTCAAAACTTCAATTGCAGAATCAGGAACATTTAATCTTGTTAAAGCGAGTTTGGTTAATTCACTTTCAGTCATATCCATTCCGAGCGCTGCAAAATCCTGCGGATGATTTGAGCCGGTGCAAATAATTTTTTTGCAGAAACCATTTTTAAATAATTCTGTTGCTTTCAATGAACGCTCTTGAGGTGCACCCGACAACACAAAAACAATTTGCGTTTGTGAAGGTGCATCTTCGCAAATCAAAAAGTTTGCAGCACCTCGCATCAGCGAATAACGAAACAGAAAAAGCATCAGCAGAACAAAAACCGGAATGCCGATGAAGAGTAGCAGCTTTTTATACATTTATGCGGTTGAATTTTTTTGAATGAACAAAGAAAAATGGCACGAAGCCGAAGTGATAAATATAACAGCACTCACTGCTGATATTCGTCGCTTCCGGCTCAAAGTAAAAGATGTTTCTGCATTTGATTTTAAACCCGGTCAGTTTGTTACACTCGATTTACCTATTGGCGAACAATCGAAAGACCGGTGGCGAAGTTATTCAATCGCCTCGCCTCCTGTTGGCGATTCGGTTTTCGAATTAGTGATTATGAGTTTGCGTGGCGGCAAAGCATCGGACTATTTATTTCACGAAACAAAGGAAGGCAGCATTCTGAAATTCAACGGACCGCTCGGAAAATTTTTATTGCCAGCAAAAATTGAAAATGATTTGTGCTTCGTTTGTACCGGTACCGGCATCACTCCTTTTCGAAGTATGCTGTTACACTTATCAGCTAAAAATCAGGAACACAAAAACATTTTTCTTTTTTTCGGAACTCGCTATTTAAAAGATATTTTGTTCAGAGAAGAACTGGAACAATTGCAAAAAACATTTCCGCATTTCACTTACAAATTTGTTTTGTCGAAAGAAGAAAGTGCCGAATACGAAGGAGCAAAAGGTCATGTGCATCAATTGTATGAAAAAGAATTTGCAGACAAACGACCTGCAGATTTTTATTTATGCGGTTGGCGCGGAATGATTGATGAGGCACGCGAGCGATTAAATAAAATGGGATATACTTCTAAAAATATTCACCTCGAAGTTTATGATTAAATCAATAGTCGATTGTATTAATAAATTTGCATTCAAGAAAACAATCTGTTAATTCATTAAAAATGGCCTTGAAAAAAATTATTTTAAAAAATCACTTGTTGCTGATTGTGCTCGGTGGTTTTGCATTGCGATTGTTTTTTTACCTGATAGGTGCGCGGGTTTATTATGGCAAAGCCGATTTTTTTATCAGTGGCGATACTGCATCCTGGGTTGAAAGCATAAAAAATTTAATTGAGCATGGCACCTATTCAGTTGACCTTAATAAACCGACTGGTTATTTTTTTCGACCGCCAGGCTATTCGTTTTTTATTGGATTGTTTTATTTGCTGGCCGGCAAAAATATTTTTCTGGCCTATAAATTTATTATCTGGATTCAACTCCTGCTCGATGTTGTTTGCATTGGATTGATTTATAAAATTGTAAACAATGCCTTTTCAAATAAAGTTTGGGCGACCACATCAGCATTATTGTATGCAGGTTATCCCTTTATAATTGTTTGGACTCCGATTGTTTATGCCGAATCAACGAGCGTATTTTTTTTAATGGCCGGCTTGTGGTTTTTTATAAATGATAAATACAAGTATCATTATTTCTTAAGTGGATTATTAATCGGCATTGCCACACTAACCCGATTACAAATTATTTTCATTTTTCCGGCAATCGCACTTGCCATGGCCATTCAACATCGAAAAAAACTGCAACCCTTCTTTCAGTTTATCATACCATTTGCTTTTTCTTTTATTATTTCATATGGCTTGTGGCCTGTGCGCAATTATGTTTTACATGATACAGTTATGTTTTCACAAGACCTTAGTGCCGTGGCTTGCTGGGATAAAGACATAATGGGTTATCGCGATTATATTTTTTCGGTTAAAACCGATTGGGATCCACAAATGACTCAGATAATGAAAGGCGAAAAAGTTGAATGGCCCGCTGCTTCATACCTTTTTCCTGCTGATACTGTTCAATTAAACCGTGCAGCAAAATTGTGTCATGATTGTGGTGTGGGCTTTAATGTATTTATGAAAAATGCCGGGTACCGAAACGGATACCTTCCCGATGACAGTAGCTGCTCTGAAGAAATTGGTCAACTATTTAATGAACTTACCGAACATCAGAAAAAGCACAATCAACTGAATGTTTATTTATGGGTTCCGCTTGGAAATTTATACAAATGTTTTTTTAAAAGCGGTTTGTATAACCCATCAAGCAAAATAGTAAACCTGGTTTCAACATTGTTGTTTGGTTACCGATCAGCATTAATACTACTCGGGTTACTTGGATTTATTTTATACTACCGAACTAATAAAAAATTTCCTGTTCTGCTCAATATCATCTTCTTGTTTTTTATTTTCAGTTATTTGAGTCTATCTTTTGTTTACCGCAATATGGAAATGCGTTTTTTAATTCAAACAGATTTATTACTGTTGATTCCTGCAGGATATTTCTTTTATTTTTTATACCAAAAATATTTTGTTCTTAAAAAATAAGATGCTGCAACGAATTGATGGAACTAAAAAACGATAAAGTATTTTTTCCAAACCTGGATGGATTAAGATTCCTCGCCTTTTTTGCGGTGCTTTTACGGCATTCAGCCGATACAGATTTTCAATACATTCAAACCAATCCGGTTTACCTGTTTGTAAAAAAATACTTGTACATGAATGGCCTGCTTGGTGTAAATTTTTTCTTTGTGTTAAGTGGATTTCTGATAACTTATTTGTTGCTCAACGAAAAGGCCATTTTTGGGAAAATAGATGTTCGCGCCTTTTACATACGAAGGGTATTAAGAATATGGCCTGTTTATTTTCTTACATTACTGCTGGCATTTTTTGTTATTCCTTTTATTCAAAACATCAATGGTATAAGCAATCCGGTTCAGGCAAATCCATGGTATTATATATTTTTTATCGGAAATTTTCATCCCGGAACGCCCAACAGCCCGCTGCTCGACCGGTTATGGAGTATAGCCGTTGAAGAACAATTTTATCTTATCTGGCCTTTGCTTTTTGCATTTATACCGGTTAAAAAATTACCATGGGTATTTTTCATTTTGCTGCTGATAAGTATTTGTTTCAGAATTATTTATAACGACAACAACGAATTGGTTTTTGGAAATACGCTTGCCTCAATGTCTGACTTGGTTATTGGATCGTGGGCTGCCTATTTAATTTTTAATCGTAAGGGCTTAAAAAGTTATTTTGAAAACATACCGCGATGGCAAATTCTATTTATATACCTGGTTACCTTTTCAATACTTGTTGGATACAAAGTACTCCTTAAAAATATTCCATATCAGTTTGCATTTCAGGTTTTATTCGGAGTTGTATTTGCATTGGTTATTCTTGAACAGAATTATGCAAAAAATTCATTTTTCAAGTTGTCGAATTTCAAATGGATTTCAAAATGGGGAGTTTGGACTTATGGTTTGTATTGCTACCATGCCATTGGAATTTATGCAGCAATTTATATCAGCAGTTTATTTCATCTAAATACTACAACCTTTGAAGTTTTAATAACTGATACATTAATTGCACTAACTGTATCGCTGCTTATAAGTTGGTTCAGTTATAAATATTTTGAAACACCATTTCTTCGATTGAAAAATAAATTGCAAAAAGTAAAAGCTCATCAATAATAAACCCCGGGGTGAAAGTTTTATACATATCATACGATGGAATGACCGATCCCCTCGGGCAAAGTCAGGTGATTCCATATTTACTGGGTTTAAAAAAATTTGGCCACCACATTTCAATTATCAGTTGCGAGAAACCGGAACGAAAAAATGACCAACCTAAAATTCAAAATATCCTGAATGAATCGGGCATTGACTGGTACCCGGTCAGTTATACAAAAAAGCCTCCTGTGTTATCTACCATTCTTGATATCAGAACTATTTATAAACTTTCCATTCGCATACTTAAAGAAAAAAACTTTGAAGCAGTTCATTGCCGAAGTTACATACCCGCTTTAGTTGGGTTGAGGTTGAAGAAAAAATTCGGACTGAAATTCATTTTCGACATGCGAGGATTTTGGGCTGATGAACGGGTAGAAGGCGGATTATGGAATCTCAAAAATCCATTGTTCAAAATAATTTATTCATACTTCAAGAAAAAAGAAAAACATTTTTTAGCAGATGCGGATAGTATTATTTCATTGACCGAAAATGCGAAACAGGAAATTCTATTGTGGAAGACCCGGTTACCACAACCCCTGAATATTAATGTGATTCCCTGTTGTGTTGATTTGGATTTATTTGATTCATCTAAAATTTCTGCCGATAAAATTTTAGTTAAAAAAACAGAGATGGGATTGCATAAATCTTCTTTCGTTCTTTCGTATGTCGGCTCCATTGGTACCTGGTACCTGGGTAATGAAATGCTCCATTTCTTTTCGCGATTGCTGATAAAAATTCCGGATGCAAAATTTCTGTTCATCACTCCGGAAAGCAGTGAAACTGTATTGAAAATGGCTTCGGCTCAAAACATACCTGCCGATAGTTTAGTAATACTAAAAGGGGCTCGAAATGAAATGCCTTTATTAATTAAGTGTGCTGATGTTTCCATCTTTTTTATTATTCCTTCATTTTCAAAAAAAGCATCTTCGCCTGTGAAACAAGGAGAAATTATGAGTATGGGAATTCCAATCATCTGCAACAGTAAAATCGGCGATACCGATAAAATTATATTGGATAGCCATGCAGGTTTTGTTTTGAATGAATTGAACAATGAATCTTTCGACTATGCAATTTCGCAACTATCAAAACTTCAGCAGTTAAACCCATCAGAAATAAGAAGCGGCGCCAAAAAATTTTATTCATTGGAAAAAGGAATTGCAGCTTACAATGAAGTTTATAAAAAATTAGAAAATTGAAAAGGATTGTCATACTTGCTCCTTATCCATTTGAAGAAGCGCCTAGTCAGCGATTTCGGTTCGAGCAATATTTATCTTACTTCGAAAAAAATAACTGGAACTGGAAACTCGAATCGTTCTGGAACATGCACTCCTGGAAAATTTTGTACAAACCGGGAATGAATTTTCAGAAAACAATCGGATTGCTTTCAGGATTTCTCCGCAGGTTTTTTTTACTTTTTAAATTGTCAGGTGTTGATGTTGTATTCATTCATCGCGAAGCATCGCCAATTGGACCACCAATATTTGAATGGTTAATTGTAAAAATTTTACGAAAGAAAATAATTTATGATTTTGACGATGCCATCTGGAAACCAAATGTATCGGTCACCAATAGTTTTGTAAACAAATTAAAGTGGTATGGCAAGGTGAAGCACATTTGCAAGTGGGCAACAGTGGTTTCATGCGGAAGCAATTACCTGTGCGAGTATGCAAAACAATTTAACAACGATGTGCGATTGATTCCTACAACCATTGATACTGATTATCATTTGCCAAATAAGAAAACAGAAAATAAAATTCCGGTTATAGGCTGGACGGGTTCGCATTCTACCACTTACTATTTAAATTTTTTAATTCCGGTTTTTAAAAAACTGGAACAACAAATTGAATTTGAGTTAAGGATTATTTCTAACAAAGACTTGCAACTTCCATTAAAATCATACCGATACATTCATTGGAATAAAGAAACTGAAATAGCCGATTTACAATCTTTCGATATTGGAATAATGCCATTGCCTGAAGATGATTGGAGCAAGGGAAAATGCGGTTTCAAATTATTGCAGTACATGGCTGTTGGTGTTCCGAGCATTGCTTCACCGGTTGGTGTGAATACCGATATTATAATTAATAACGAAACCGGATGGATTGCAAATTCAGAAAATGAATGGTTCGAAAAACTTTCATACCTGCTGAAAAATATTGAAGAAAGAAAAAGTGTGATTGATAAAGCAAGCAGTCACATTGAAAAACAATATTCAGTTAATGCTATGAAAGAAAAATACTTATTAATGCTGAATCAGGTTGCGGAAAAGAATTAACGCAATACAGTTTCTTTATGTGACGATAAAAACTCAGCAATTTTAACTTCCACATTTTCATTATCCATCAATAAAATAACATTCAATCCAAGCTTGTCAGCTGTTTCAACATTCACTGCTGAGTCATCAATGAACAAAGTTTCTTCAGGCAACAAATTATTTTCATCTACAACCAACTGATAAATTTTTTCGTCGGGTTTGCGCATTCCAACCTGGCAGCTGTAATAAGCATTCTTAAATTTTTCGCTGATGTCTTTTATCCCAAATTCTTTTTGCAGATAGTTGCTGATATAATTCAAATGAATACTGTTGGTATTTGAAAGTAAAAAAGTATTGAATTTATTTTTTATTCCTTCAATGTACTTCATTCTTTCTTTAGGAATATCGAGCAACATGGCGTTCCAGCAGTTATCAATAGTTGCATCGCTCAATGGTAAACCTGTTGCGGTGCGCAAGTGCATGCGAAATTCTTCTTCGCTTATTAAACCGCAATCGAATAAATGAAAAAATGGTTGGTGGCTGAACTCAGTAAACATGCTGTTGAAATTATTTACACCTTCTTTTTCAAAAGCAATGCGGGTTAAATCAAAATCAAGATTGATGATAACCTTGCCGTAATCGAAAATGATATTTTTAATTGCCACAGTGTTTATTTTTTTCGGTGATGAATGTAAGACGCCAAATGAATTTTCAAAGTTGCAGAGTACTACAACTTTAACGAACGAAATTGTGGATTGTTTGGATTTATTCTCTCCGAACAACTAATTCTCATTCCTGTGAATATTTTTATTCTTTAAATTTTCAATAACGACCTTACCTATGTTTTACAATTGACATCACTAAAACACGAAAGCCTTGCATTGCAAGGCTTTGAGAGAAATAACAGTGGGCCCACAGGGACTTGAACCCCGGACCAACGGATTATGAGTCCGCTGCTCTAACCAACTGAGCTATGGGCCCTGAAATTTTCAGAGCGCCAAAAATAAAAATAAATAGCGCCTTCGCAATTTCACCAATAATTAAAGTTGAAATTGCTGGATACAAATCATTTGCTTTTCCATCATTTCAAACAATTATTTGCCGGTTGTTGAATGATTTTCAATTCAAAACATTTTGATTGAAAGTCTTCCTCTACTTTTGAACTCAATAAAAACTTCAGAATTTCGTTCATCAACTAATCTCAACTAATGAAAATAAATACTATGAGTAAAAAAATAATCACACTCGCTTTAATCATTATCATTTCGGCAAATGCCTTTGCACAAACAGAACCTGCACCGAAAACTGAACAGGAATCAAAAGGATTTCGTTTTGGTTTACAGTTTAGTCCGCAATTATCCTGGACAAAAAATGGAGATAAACTTACCAATGCCTCCGGAGTAAAATTTGGATTCAATTATGGGTTGCTCGCTGATTTTTCGTTAGCTCAACGATATGCCTTTGCAACAGGAATAAATATCAGCCAAAATTCTGCTGATATTCAGTATAACGATACCATTATGTTTAACAGTTTTAATAAAGATACATTCCTTATTGGAACAAAAGTTTCGTATTCAAAAATTCAATATGTTGAAATTCCGCTCGTATTAAAACTTAAAACAAACGAAATTGGATACATCACCTATTTCGGCCAGTTCGGATTTAATCTTGGCGTTTGTACTGGTGTGAAAGGAAGTATTTCTGACCCTTTAAATCCAACACACAATAAGGTGGATGAAAATCTAGGGCCAGATATATCTCCATTTAATTTATCGCTGAACATAGGTGCAGGTATTGAATATTCACTTTCGAAAAGCACTGCATTTGTTACATCAATTAGTTTTCACAATGGTTTCATTGATATTTCTGACAGCCCAAAAAATTTTAAAACTAAATCTATCTTAAATCAGATTGAGTTGCGCCTTGGAATTCTGTTTTAAAGAAACAATCATTTACAAATTACTTTTGTGTCCCGGAGAAATTTCTTCGGGACATTTTTTTTTGAAAAAATCTTGTCCGGCAAAAATTTCCTATTGATTATTCACCATTGACCATTCACAAAATGCGCATTGCACTTGCACAACAGAATTATATGATTGGCGATTTCGAAGGGAATCGCACAAAAATTATTTCTGCTATTCGTGAAGCAAAAAAACAAAGCGCCGACCTTGTTGTGTTTTCAGAGTTGTGTGTGTGCGGTTATCCGCCACGAGATTTTTTAGAGTTCGATGATTTTATTTTTCGTTGCGAAGAAAGTGTGGAACTGATTGCAAAAGAATGCAACGGAATTGCTTCACTTGTGGGTGCGCCTTCGCGAAATCCTGTAGTGAAAGGAAAAGATTTATTTAACTCCGCTTATTTTTTAGCAGATGGAAAAGTGAAACAGGTGATTCATAAAACACTGCTTCCGACTTATGATATTTTTGATGAGGTGCGATACTTTGAATCGAATAATGAATGGAAACTAATTGAATTCAACGGATATAAAATTGCCGTAACAATTTGCGAAGACATCTGGAATGTGAGCGCAAATCCATTGTATGTAAACACACCGATGGATGAATTGACTAAGCTGAATCCAGATTTCATGATTAACCTTTCCGCTTCACCTTTTGATTTTGGACATCAGTTAGATCGTGTTTTTTTATTGAAAGAAATTTCACTCCGTTATCACCTGCCGGTTTATTACTGCAACACAGTAGGCGCACAAACCGAATTAATTTTTGATGGAGGTTCATTGGTGGTTTCTCCGAATGGAAAAATTATGGAGGAGCTGAATTTTTTTGAAGAACAGATTTCTATTTTCAATCACGATGAAGTGTTGTTGAATGAAATTGATTCCGATAAATTTTCATCAAAACAAAAAGCAGAACTGATTCATGATGCACTGGTCATGGCAATTCGTGATTACTTCAGCAAGCTGAATTTTAAAAAAGCAATTCTCGGATTAAGTGGTGGCATAGATTCGGCCGTTGTTTTAGTGCTGGCTGTTGAAGCACTGGGAAAAGAAAATGTATTTCCGATTTTATTGCCTTCTGAATTTTCATCGCAACATTCCATTGACGATTCCATTTCAATATGTAAAAATCTTGGAGTAAAGCATGAAACCATATCAATAAAATCTATTTATCAGGAATATTTAAAAACATTGCAACCGGCTTTCACCGGAAAACCATTTGACCTGACTGAAGAAAATTTGCAGGCTCGCATTCGTGCGGGAATATTAATGGCGCTATCAAACAAGCATCAATATATTTTACTCAACACATCAAATAAAAGCGAAGCAGCAGTTGGCTACGGAACTTTGTATGGTGATATGTGCGGTGGCCTTTCAGTTATTGGTGATGTATATAAAACTGAAGTGTACGAACTCGCGCACCATATCAACCACAACAAAGAAATTATTCCTTCAAATATTATTTCAAAACCACCGTCTGCCGAATTGCGACCCAATCAAAAAGACAGCGACTCGCTACCTGATTATGATGTGCTGGATAAAATTTTATTTCAGTACATTGAAAAAAGAAAAGGACCACGCGAGTTAATTGAAATGGGGTTTGAAAGAATTTTAATTGACCGAGTTTTAAAACTAGTGAACACAAGCGAATACAAGCGCCATCAAGCACCACCTATTCTTCGTGTATCAACAAAAGCATTTGGTTCGGGAAGACGGTTGCCGATTGTTGGCAGATATTTATCATGAATTGTTTTCAGAAAAAAATTACTTGCATATAATTTAACTGAAGCGCGATTTCTGGTCATAAATCTTTTCTATAAACGATTCCGTTAGAACAATCTTCAATTCTTATTTTAGCCGCCCGAAAAAAACACACATGAATTTTCAACTATCTGAAGAACAAATTGCAGTAAGAGATGCTGCCCGAAATTTTGCGAAGACAGAATTATTACCCGGTGTAATTGAGCGAGATGAACACCAGAAATTTCCGAAAGAGCAAATTATAAAATTGGCTGAACTTGGATTTTTAGGTATGATGGTTTCACCGGAATATGGCGGCAGCGGAATGGATACAGTTTCATATGTTTTGGCAATGGAAGAAATCAGTAAAATTGATGCCTCAGTATCAGTTTGCATGAGTGTAAATAATTCGTTGGTATGTTGGGGATTGGAAACTTTTGGAACAGAGGAACAAAAGAGAAAATATTTAACTCCGCTTGCACAGGGAATGAAGGATGGCGATTTATACACCGGTGCATTTTGCTTATCAGAACCCGAAGCAGGTTCTGATGCAACATCGCAACGAACCACGGCCATTGATAAGGGCGATCATTACATTTTAAACGGAACAAAAAACTGGATTACAAATGGTAATTCCTGTTCAGTTTATTTAGTGATTGCACAAACAGATGTTTCAAAAGGAAGTCGTGGTATTAATGCATTTATAGTTGATAAAAATTTAAAAGGAGTTGTTGTTGGAGGGAAAGAAAATAAATTAGGAATTCGGGGAAGCGACACACACAGTATTATGTTTCAGGATGTAATTGTTCCTAAAGAAAACCGAATTGGTGCCGATGGATTTGGCTTCACTTTCGCAATGAAAACTTTGGCTGGCGGAAGAATTGGAATTGCATCGCAGGCATTGGGAATTGGTTCCGGTGCTTATGAATTGGCATTAGCATATTCAAAAGAGCGAAAAGCTTTCGGCAAAGAAATCATGCATCACCAGGCCATTCAGTTTAAACTGGCAGATATGGCAACAGAAATTGAAGCCGCAAGATTATTGTGCATGAAAGCCGCTTGGGAAAAAGATCAGCACTTGGATTACACACTTTCAGGATCTATTGCAAAAGTATTTGCTTCAGAAATGGCCATGCGCACAACCATTGAAGCAGTACAGGTTCACGGTGGTTATGGTTATGTAAAAGAATATCATGTTGAACGATTGATGCGCGATGCAAAAATCACACAGATATATGAAGGAACTTCCGAAGTACAACGCATTGTAATTTCAAGAGCAGTATTGAAGTAAATTTTTACAACTCAAATTAATTTACGACTTTGGCACAGTCTTTTGAATAACCGACAAACAAAAAAATTACACATGAAACAATTTACTATTCTAACAATTTTATTTCTGAGCTTTATGCTGAAAGCAGACGCTCAATTCAACTGCATTTTCTTCTCTGAAGACGGAGAAAAATTCTGGGTTGTAATCAATGGTGTGAAACAAAATCCTGATCCGCAAACCAATGTGAAGGTCGAGGGTTTAAATGCCACCATGTATAAATCGAAAATTATTTTTGAGAACAACAACCTTCCTGATATCGACAAATCAATCGGTTTCACTGATCCGGGAGAATATACTTACAACATTAAGAAAAATTCAAAAGGTGAAATTGTGATGCGTGTGATGTCAGTTGTTCCAATAATTACGAATGCCCCACCGGCTCCTAATCAGTATGTTATAGTATATGGTTCACCCGTACCGCAACAAACTACCGTTGTTACAACAGCGCCAACCGGAGGAGTAGTGCAACAAACCACTACAACTACTACTGGTAATCCAAATGACAATGTGAATATGAATGTTGGAATGAATCTAGGAGGTGTTGGAGTCGGAATGAATGTGAATGTAAACGACGGTATGGGTGGAACAACACAATCCACAACAACATACAGCACCACTACTACAACTACCGGCGGTTATGTTGACCCGGGCGTTACACAATCTACTGTTGTTTATGTTCCGGGATATGGCGGTCCAATCGGTTGCCCGGTGCCAATGGCTCCAGGTGATTTTGAATCAGCTAAAGCATCCATTGCAAGTAAATCATTTGAAAGCACTAAACTGGAAATTGCAAAGCAGATTATCGGATCAAACTGTGTGATAGCTGAACAAGTAAAACAGATTATGCAATTGTTCGATTTTGAATCATCAAAACTTGACTTCGCCAAATTTGCTTACGGTCACACTTACGACAAAGGAAATTATTTTAAAGTGAACGACGCTTTTGAGTTTGAATCTTCTGTTTCAGATTTAAATAATTTTATTGGTCATTAGTCGTTAAAATAAAAAAAAATCAAAGGCAATCTCTTAATCGGGATTGCCTTTTTTAATTTCAGGATAATTTATGTTGCTATCAACTAATCAATTGAGTAAATACAGAATTATGGAATCACCGTACTATCTTGCGCCGCATTTATTATAGCCTTGAGCCTCAAAGAACAAATAAACATTTCGCAAATACCAAAGCACATCGCTGTTATTATGGATGGCAATGGTCGTTGGGCTCGTCAGCAAGGCGAGCAGCGAGTGTTTGGTCATCATCATGGAGTTCGTGCAGTACGCGAAACCACTGAAGGATGTGCTGAATTAGGAGTAGCATATTTAACTCTTTATGCATTCAGTACTGAAAACTGGAATAGACCAAAAGCAGAAGTAGACGCATTAATGGAACTATTAGTACAAACCATCAGCAATGAAATAAAAACACTGATGGATAATAATATAAGTTTAAAAGCGATTGGTGATCTTGAATCGCTTCCACAAAAATGCCACAACGAATTGAAACAGGCCATTGCAACCACCTCAATAAACACTGGAATGGAATTGATTTTGGCGCTCAGCTACAGTTCGAGATGGGAAATAACCAAAGCAGTAAAAGAAATTGCTGAATCGGTAAAGTCAGGAACGATAAAACCAGAAGAAATTAACGAGCAAGTAATCAGCAATCATTTGTGTACCAAAAATTTTCCCGACCCGGAATTAATGATTCGAACAAGTGGCGAAATGCGTATCAGTAACTTTTTGCTATGGCAACTCGCTTATACTGAACTTTACATTACCCCCACACTCTGGCCCGATTTCGGTCGCGAAGAATTGTATAAAGCCATTCTTGATTATCAAAAACGCGAACGCAGATTCGGAATGACCAGTGAACAGGTAACATTGAAATAAAAGATTAAACATTAAAACTCAGTATCGGCATTCGAACCTGATAAAATATAAAACCTACGATTGAAAAATTTTCTCTTCAGCATTATTCTTTCCTTTATTGCCTTTAATTCAATGGCACAAATTGCAGATACCCTAAATGTTGATTACGAAAAATCTGTCGACTACACACTTGCCGGCATTACAGTTGAAGGGATTCAGTTTTTAGATAAAGATATTCTGATCACCATTGCCGATTTAAAAATCGGCGAACTAATTTCTGTTCCCGGAAATGAAATTGCCAAAGCCATTCAGAATTTATGGAAGCAAGGATTATTCTCAAATGTTCAGGTTGTAATTAAAAAAATTGAGGGCGATAAAATTTACCTCGCCTATGTTTTACAGGAAAAACCAAGACTTACTGCTTTTACTTTTAAAGGAATCAGAAAAGGCGAACAAGATGATTTAAGAGATAAATTATCGCTGGTAAAAGGAAAAGCAGTTACCGATAATTTAATAATCAATTCGCGAAATTTGATTACAGATTTTTACCTTGATAAAGGATTTCTGAATATTAAAGTTGATATAGTAACTGTTAAAGACACAGCCACCGCTAACAGCGTGCTTTTATACATCAATATTGATAAAGGAAACTCCGTTAAAATTGACCACATAATTTTTACCGGAAACACAAATGTGAAAGCCGGGCGCCTTCACAGAGCCATGAAAAACACAAAACAAAATCCATGGTACAGCATTTTTTCAACCAGCAAATTCATGAAGAAAGATTATGCTGATGATAAAAATAAATTAACCGAAGTTTATAATACAAAAGGGTTTCGGGATGCACGCGTTGAATCAGATACCGTTGTAATAAACGAAAAAGGAAATCTGGATATCACCATAAATATTAATGAGGGAAATAAATACTATTTCAGAAATATAACTTTCAGCGGTAACAGCAAATATTCGAGTGGAAGATTAGATACTATATTAAGTATAAAGCCGGGAGAAACATACAACGAAGAATTTTTAAACAAACGATTATTTGCCGATCCGAATGGAAATGATATTTCATCACTATACATGGATGACGGCTATTTATTTTTCTCAGCCACACCGGTTGAAATGAATGTTGTGAATGATTCAGTTGATCTTGAAATAAGGGTTTATGAGGGCCCTCAGGCTACGATAAACAACATCAACATAAGTGGCAATTCTAAAACAGCTGAACGGGTTATACGCAGAGTTATCAGAACATTGCCTGGTAATAAATTCAGCCGCGCCGATGTAATTCGAACACAAAGAGAAATTGCAACTTTAGGAGTATTTAATCCTGAAGGAATAAAAATTACACCCGAACCACATCCTGAAAATGGAACTGTGGATATTAATTATGAAGTAGAAGAAAAGCCCAGCGATCAGTTTGAATTGAGTGCCGGTTACGGTGGAGCCACAGGTATTGTTGGTGCACTTGGTGTTTCATTCAATAATTTTTCATTGCGAAACATGTTTGCTAAAGGCGGGTGGGATCCCATTCCTGCCGGTGATTTACAGCGGCTCTCCATGCGTGTGAATTCAAGCGGCAAAGCCTATCAATCTTACAACCTGTCGTTTACTGAACCCTATCTTGGTGGACACAAGCCCAATTCGTTTTCTGTTGGCGGGGTTCATACTCGATACACCAACTACAAAAAGAAAGATGACCCACTGTATGGTGCATTGGTTACAAATGGAGGAACAGTTGGCTATGGTGTTCAACTAAAATGGCCCGATGATTATTTCACATTAATTTCTTCATTAGACTATCAAAATTATCAGGTAAATAATTATGCAACTTCCTATTTCAGTGGTGTAACAAAAGGAAGTTTTAACAATTTAGGCTTATCCGAATCTTTCTCAAGAAATTCAGTCGACAATCCACAATTTCCAATGCGTGGTTCCAGTTTTTCTTTAACGGCGAAAATCACGCCCCCATATTCTTTATTCAACAAAGCAAAATTTTCTGATCCCAATCTTGATTATCAAACAAAGTTCAAATGGGTTGAATACCACAAGTATCGTTTCAATGCTGAATGGTACACCAGTCCATTTGGAAAGTTTGTAATTAAAACTTCGGCAAAGTTTGGATTCATGGGCTACTACAATAAAAATATCGGATTGAGCTCGTTCGAAACCTATTCTTTCGGCGGTGATTTTACTGCCAACTACAATCCCATTCTTGGCCAGGAATCAATTACACTTCGCGGATACGATCAGCGCCCGCAAGATCAAACTTCAACTATCTTTAATAAATTCACAATCGAACTTCGCTACCCATTCAGCACCAATCCATCAACATTTGTTTATGGCTTAGTATTTTTAGAAGGTGGTAATGCATGGACAAAATTTAAAGAGTACGATCCTTTTCAATTAAACAGAACTGCCGGTGTAGGATTAAGAGTGTTTCTGCCTGCATTTGGATTGCTTGGGTTTGATTATGGCATCGGCTTTGACAAGAATGTACCGAAACCAAAAAATGTTGGCGAATTTTTCAGCAACTACGGAAAATTTAATATCATACTTGGATTTGAACCCGAATAAAATTTCTTTTACAAAAAATTTTTAACCCATGCGTAAAACAGTATTAATCGCCTTCACAATTTTAATGACTGCCGGAGTGGCCTCCGCTCAACGATTTGCTTATGTTGATTCAGATTACATTCTCAACAATGTGCCTGAATATACCGAAGCACAAAAAAAACTGGATGATGTTTCTAAAGGATTTCAAAAAGAAATAGAAGACAAGTACAAAGAGATTGACGGATTGTATAAACAATACCAGCAAGATCAGGTTTTGTTGACTGAAGAAATGCGCAAAGCCCGCCAGAAAGAAATTGAAGACAAGGAAAAAGCGGTTAAAGATTTACAGAAAAAACACTTTGGATCCGATGGAGATTTATTTAAAAAACGCCAGGAATTAATTAAACCAATTCAGGATAAAGTTTATGATGCCATATCAAAAGTATCAACTCAACTTGGTTACGACATGGTATTTGATAAATATGGTGGCACTACTGTTTTATATTCAAATCCAAAAATTGATATCAGTGATAAAGTACTTGCACAAATGGGATATACACCAAAAACAACTACAACTTCTCCTAAATAAATAATCCGATTATTTTTGCCACCTTACTAAAAAACAACATGACTAAAATTTTTTCGCGAATTGCAATTGCCCTGTTACTGATTTTGAGTTTCACAACTACTCAGGCACAAAAGTTTGGACACATTAATTCTTCAGAACTGCTGCAAATGATGCCAGATGTAAAAAAAGCTGATTCTGCTTTGCAGGTTTATCAAAAAAGCCTCGAAGATTTGAACGAAAGCATGACCAAAGAATACAGCACTAAACTGAATGACTACCAAACAAACGGCGCAACTATGAATGATGCCGTTCGTCAGGTAAAGGAACAGGAATTGGGTGATTTGGAACAGCGCATTCAAAAATTTCAAGCTGATGCGCAGGATAAATTCGCATCAAAAAAGATGAGCTTTACACTCCTATTTTAA
>JAHEZG010000307.1 GCA_023251195.1 Chitinophagaceae bacterium
AATAGTAATGGATGAAAGAGCATGCGCACCTGATGATGCTGCATCACTATACACAGATTCAGTGTTTTGGAAAGAACCATCACCATTTTCATCAATCCAAACACGAACACCTTCTGACCAGAAATTGGTAACTGATACCTGGAATGGATAAGAGGTTGCACGGGTAACATGATAGGGCCCCAGATTTAAAAAATTCTGGTATCCATCATAAGTTGGATCGAAGGTAGAATTATGATTAATGATTGAACCACCTGCTCCTAAAGATACATTTGAGATATAATCATTATCACCTGTGTTAATGCTGCATGATGAAGCACAGTCCAATTTTACCAATGCCGGATTTGAATAATCAACAGGGCATCCACCATTTTGATAGGCTGCTCTGATATAAACAAAGCCATTAGGCGGATTTACATTTGCAATAAAATCTCCTGAATAGGTAGTTAAACTCGCATCAAACGGACTAAATGAAAATGGAGCTGTCCAATCAACCTGCCATGCAATTAAAGTTCCCTGTGCACCACTTTGGCTTACAGAAATATAATCATTAGCAACTGTTAATGAAGGCGAAATTCCGGTTACAAATCCGGCAACTGTTGGATTTACACAAGCATTAGCCACGATCTGTACAGCATAATCTTCAGATTCACCATACTGATAGTCTGGATTTGTACTTAAACAAGGGTCAAGATATGCAAATGAATTTCCACTTGCTCTAACTCTGCATCTTGTTGTTCCCAATGCTGCAGTAGCAGGAACATTTGCCAACACATGCCAGATAAATCCACCACCGGGTACAAGATAAGATCCTCCACCGATGTATTCGTTTACATCCATGAAATCTCCATCCTGATTATAATCAATCCAAACACCAACATCATGTGAATTCAAATTTGATCCTGTGGTTGTATTTATCCAGAATGGAGCACCTTGCATCATGTTCGCTGCTGGAACTGATATGGTATAATCTGTATAATAAGGGGCACCTGCTGATGCACCTGATAAATTGTTAAGGCCGGCATTTTCGATTTCGAAACGATTAATGAAAAATCCTGTGCCGGTGCCTGTAGTATGCGATGGTGCACAATAACAAAGAGTAGATGTTAATGATAAACAAGATGAATAAGCAGTATCGTTGGTAATGCTGCAGATTATTCTTCTACGGAAAGTTTTAGTTGTTGCACTGGTAAATGTATAATTTGTAGAAGAAGCAGTTGCCAATGCTATATCGCTCCAAGGTCCTGCACATGAATTGGCAATTTGCCATTGAAACAAGAGAGCACCAACACCTGTGGTACTGCCTGTTGTACTTAAAGAAAATGGAATACCTGAACAAGGCGATGGATCAGAAGAATTTGTTGTTCCACCCGTCGGCGCTCCTGCACAATCTGGAAGCGACTGGATGTTCACTACATAATCCTCTGTTTCACCATAAGTGTAAGCGGCACATGGGTCATGAAAAACTCCAGTTCCGATTCCATAAGTACATCTGAAACGAATTCTGGTGTTACCGGTTAAAACATAAGCTGCGGTAGGAACATAAAAAGTTATGGGTTGAATACTTCCAAGCGGACAATATACATCACCAAGGTATTCCGATGTAGGTCCTCCAGTCAATGTATTATCGAAAACACCATCGTGATTATAATCAATCCATATTTTAATGTACTCGCTCCAGTTTGGCCCTACTCCTACATTTGCTGTATAAAATGACCCTTTATCCAAAGTCGTCATAACAGGTGCTGAAGTATAAATATAATAATCGGGAGAAGGTGCATTTGGGCCGGTTACATTGCTGAATCCATTTAATGAAATCGAGTTTAAATAGTCACCGCCACCGCCAATGTTTCCAACTGAATAGGTTGGAATACAATAGCAATTTGATGCCAGGTCTTGAGTTACTGTTAATGGAGTACTCGCATTTGTAGAACCACTAAAAGAGCAAGTAGTTTTTAATCTGTATTGCGTGGCAACTGATTGCCCAGTAATGGAGGTTGTTGGAGAAGTTGGAGAAGAAGCCGTAATTCCTCCACCTGACAAACTAAACCATCCGCTTCCAGCATTGTATTCCCATTGATATGAAATACCAGGACCAGAAGTTAAAGCTGCATTTGTTTCAAGTGTAAAAGAAGCGCCAGCACATACAGGCATTGTGCCTGATGTCATTACTGTTGCTCCACCTGAACCCGGAGTTCCGGAGCAGTTTGGAATAAAAATTATATTAATCTGATAATCTTCATATTCTCCGATTAATACACTTGCACAAGGATCAGCAATATCAAAATAACCAGAGTACATGGCACAACGCATTCTTGTAATACCTGTTAATGCAGTACCTGGTACAGCAATGGTACCATCCCAATTCAGTTGTCCATAAAATCCTCCTGAACCTGTTAAGTAACTAATTTCAGTTGCATCAAAAGTTCCGCTATGGTCATAATCAATCCAGGCAACAGCCTGGTCAGCTCCATAATACTCCTGATCATTCGTCATATTTATAGCATAGGATGTTCCCAGCCCCAAAGTGGTAGAAACAGTTGAAAAATAATCGGAATAACCAGATGTGCAGGTAGAATTATTGTTTATTGTATTTAAACCAACATGTGTAATATCATCATAACCATAACATGGTATTTGTGACCCTGGTGTACAATAACAATTTAAAAAACTATTCAATCCAACGCTTACAGTATTCGTTTGGTTGGTTCCCCCACTAAAAGAACAAGTGGTTGCGCAATAATAGGTACTCGCAGCTCCTTGAGTGGCAGTAAGAGTTGCTCCGTTTTGACCAACCATAGCAACGCCGTTTTGATACCATTGGTAAGTAATTCCGGCGCCAATTGTTAATCCTGTTGCTGTAATTGTAAAAGGTGTTGCAGGGCAGGAATTTGCCGGACCGGATGCTGTTCCGGCATTCGGTGTTCCTGTGCAATTTGAAAGACGAATAAATTGAATGTCAGGGCGGCGAGTGTCGGTATAAGAATAATATGCGTTTGAACAAGGGCCAGGAGTGCAATCATCATAAAAAATCAATGAATACGCATCTATTGTATTTGACATTAAGGTGGAAGCATTTGCAGTATAATCATAACATCCTGGTTGTTCCCAACAAATATTTACAACAATATTTGAAAACCCATCCCAGATGAAAGCTGAAATATTATGAGCATTCCACCCGGTCGTAATTGGTTGAAAAGCTATTGGTCCAAATACAGTTGTTAATCCACCTTCCCAACCTCCATTCAAATCAATGCTTAATGTGTTTGCCATTCCAATTGTAAATCCGGAAATTGGTTGACTCCCATTATTTGCTGTGATGTTAAACGCCAATTGATTAATGCTTCCTGCTGTCATACCGGCTGCAGATAATTCAGATGCGGTGTACAGAAATTGCTC
The DNA here is from genome assembly GCA_023251195.1 of Chitinophagaceae bacterium. Classification (GTDB taxonomy): domain Bacteria; phylum Bacteroidota; class Bacteroidia; order Chitinophagales; family UBA10324; genus UBA10324. The sequence continues at coordinate 3,397 of JAHEZG010000307.1, forward strand.
CTGTCCCATTGTATACCATTGGCCATAGGGTGAGGGGTATTCATAAAATGCATTGCTTCCGGCACTTCCGGTTCCAATTGTCCAAACCTGAGCTTGAGCACTTAACCCATTTATTAAAATTGCAAAAAGCACTATCGCTTTTAATGCAAAAATTTTATTTATAATCTTTTTCATTTTTAGCTGGTTGTGTTTTTAATTTTTTGATTGATTTTTTTTCATCATTTGCTCAAAATCATATAAGTACAAGGCTTTTAAATTTCCTGATCCCAATGCAGCCAATTGACCAGCATTCAAATAATTTTTAAAATCCGGGTTGTGCGAAATCCAAGCTTTCATTTCTTTGATGTATAAATTCATATCGGCATTTTTATCCGTTGCCTTTAAGTTTATCATCGGTTTTTTAAATACCATTATCGATTCTGTACCATTCTGGTTTTTGATGGATACCTGCACATCGCCATTTGCAGAAGTTAGTACTCCTGAATCTGATCGTTTAAACTCAGTGGTTTCTGGCGACTGAACCAGACTTGTAGCAGTACTGCTAACTTTAACAACTTGTTTTTGATTGCCCGTTAAAGCATCACCTTGTTGAGTTTGAGCTGAAGCTATGCTGCCAATCAGCATTGCAACTAAACCACTCAAAAGCATTAAGCCTTTTTTTCGTAAAGTGTTTTTCATAATTTTTGTTTGTTTTTTTTGGTTTGATTTTAGAAAAGGTGTTTTGGTATTGGTATGGTCTTTGAAATGGAGGATCGTTTTTTTACTAATGGAGGATAAATTTTTATCTTTTATTTCAGCTTTAATCTTTTTTTATAAAATCTTTATTTAGTTTTTTATTAAACTCAATTAACATTTCCCTGTATTTTGTTACACTATCTTATTTTTCAATGTAAAATATTCAATTAACATTGAATTGTCAAGTGTCAATTTAAAAATACATGAAAACAAAATTTATTTAGCATTAAAATTTGTTTTGATTTCTTGACATTTCTATGACTTTACAAAAATTCAACAGATATTATTTATCGTTCATCGAGGAAATACGGGTAGTTTTTATGGGAAAAATATAGTGAATTGGCGATATGCCTTGTTAAAAATCACTCTTTCGTTTTCATATTATCTCCTACTATATACTACTGAAGTTATTCATTTGGGTTCGATGTATTGATTGAAGTGTATAGTTAAAAAGTATTAGAACCATTTATATCTGCAATCACTAAAATTCATATACCGGTTTATCCTGAATTATAAAACAGGCATGAAAACAAAAATCCCCCTCCGGCAAAGCCGAAGGGGGATTAATGTTAGTTCAGATAGTTATTCT
>JAHEZG010000308.1 GCA_023251195.1 Chitinophagaceae bacterium
TGCAAATTATAGTAACACAGTTATTAATCATCAGGAACCTGTGATTTATCTGAGTAACTATTATGCTATAGATAATGTGGTTTATAGATTGGCTGCATGCAATGCAATATTTAACAACTGCATTATCTGGGGAGGATTGGATCAGGAACTTTCATTGGATTTTATTGGAACAGCAGTAGGCAATGCAGCATTTAATTCTTGTGATGTAAAAACAGATTCTTTCATTACAGGATCTCCGCTTCCAATTAAAAATGATCCGTTATTTATAAATGCATCGGAAAATAATTACCAGCTTTCCTCCAATTCACCCTGCATAGATGCCGGCACTGTTACTGTAACTCTTACTGTAGATATAACCGGATTTACAAGAGTTGGTCCGTTTGATATTGGTGCTTACGAAAAGCAGTAGGACACAAAAACATTTTTCTGTTTAATTACTGATTGAGTTTTTTCTTCTCCCGAAATTATTTTCCCTTCCGAGAACAAAGCATACAACCGTTTTGTATTCCTGGCTCTCTGAATAAACAGTGCAGATACTTCAAAATTTTTATTGGTCGTTTCCGGTGCAGTTGCTGCTATTGCACTTCCGCCGGAATTTATTTTTACTAATCTCATTTATTATTCTCATTCTGTTTGTTACAAAAAATTTAGCGGCACTGTATGGTTTCGCTTACTTGTTTTTAGATCCTGAATATCTGGGTAAAGTAAATTTCTGGAGTTTCTTTTTAGTAGGCACCGGCTTCGGAGCGTTTGTTTTAATCTGGAACATTACCAGCTACATTCTCAATTCACATCGTTTCCCTTTTCTTGCAACTTTTGAAAGACCCTTTACACGATACTGCCTAAACAACGCAGTAATACCCTTGTTTTTTGTTGCTGTTTATTTTGTTGAGTTAATTCATTTTCAAAATGTTTTTGAATTAGCAGCGTGGTATAAAATTCTGATGAGTCTGCTTGGGTTTGTCACCGGCGGTTTGCTGATGCTGGCTGTTTCATTTTCAAAATCATTGAATACACATTACAATAATGATGCTCATCGCCCGGCAAAACACAAGCCTATTAAACGATGGAGTTTTGTTCAACACACAGCCGATCACCGCAAGTTGCGTGTTGATTATTTGTTTATTTATCCATGGCGAATCAGGCGGGTTCGTGATGTGGAACATTATGAAGAAGAAAAATTATTGACGGTGTTTAAGCAGCACCATCGAAATGCTTTGGTGTTGGAATTAATTGCGCTGGAAGTAATTATTCTGCTTGGGTTTTTAATGGATTACCCGTTGTTCAGAGTGCCCACTTCGGCAAGTCTGTTTTTATTAATGAGCATATTGGTGGCGCCAATTGGTGCTTTTTCTTATTACCTGAAAACCTGGGGTACTCCTGTATTTATAATATTAGTGATGAGTTTTAGTATGATGTTGCACTTTGATTTTATGAATCATAAAAACAAAGCCTTCGGATTAAATTACAATGAGATAACCCGAATCAAATACAATTTAAAATCCATTGAAAGCGCGAGTAACGACTCTGCGTATAATCGCGATAAGACCCTGGAGCTGATGACTTTAAATAACTGGAAACAAAAATTAGCAAGAACCGATTCTTCAAAACCAACGCTGGTTTTTATCAATTGCAGCGGTGGTGGATTGCGAGCCACCGTGTGGTCGTTTTATGTTATGCAGGTGTTAGATAGTTTAACCCACGACCAATTTCTCAATCACGCAAAATTAATCAGCGGGGCATCGGGCGGAACACTTGGAGCCGCCTATTACCGCGAACTTTTTTTAGAAAAACAAAATGGCAAAAAAATTGACCTGAGCAGTAATGATTACCTTGATAATATTTCGCGCGACCTGTTAAATGCTGTTTCATTTTCATTTGTAGTAAATGATTTATTAATTCCCTGGCAGCGGTTTCGGGTAGGCGATAATCAGTACCGTAAAGACCGCGGTTACATGTGGGAAGAACAACTGAATGAAAACACAAAAGGCGCTTTGAAAAAATCAATTACTGATTATGCTGACGCTGAAAAACTTGGACTCATTCCAATGATGGTTTTTACTCCAACCATTATTGATGATGGCAGAAAAATTAATCTGGCAGCTCAACCTACTGCCTATTTAAACCGACCATCGGATTTAAGCAATGAAAAAAAAGAACTGAAAACAGATGCCATTGATTTGCAAAATTTCTTTTCAAATCAAAATGCCGATCAGCTGTTATTTACAACCGCCATCAGAATGAATGCAACATTTCCCTACATTATGCCCAATGTTTACCTGCCTACCACACCCGAAATTCAAACCATGGATGCAGGGCTGCGCGATAATTTCGGGATAGAAACAACTTTGCGCTACCTCGATGTTTTTAAGGATTGGATAAATGAAAATGCGGGCGATGTGGTAATTGTTCAGATTCGCGACATGAAGAAAAACATTGAACCCAAAGTGAGCATGCATCAATCACTGATGAGTAAATTATTTGATCCCATCAGCAGCATTTATGTTAACTGGAGTGATTATCAGGATTTCCATTTTGATCAGGAGATTAACAATGCCTCGTACTGGTTAAAGCCTAACCTTCACATTCTTACTTTTGAATACACCCCATCAGAAACAAACAGCGCCGCAAGTATGACCTGGCATTTAACCACAAAAGAAAAGCTGGATGTGGTGAACGCGATAAAAAATTTTCACAACCAAACTGAGTTGAAAAAAATTATATCATTGCTGCAATGAAAAAAATTACCTGCTTATTATTTCTTGCGTCGCTCATTATTTTTTCGTGTAAAAAATATCCCGATGGTCCTGCCTTCAGTTTCCGTTCTCCAAGTCAACGAATCATTGGTGCATGGAAATTGAAATCATACTTAATTAATGGAAACGATTCGATAAATAAATTTTCAAACTACACCGTGATTCCCGGAATGGATTTAAAAGTCCCCGGAATAAATGATACTTCAGGTTATTTAATCCGTGGCGGTATTGATACCAATTTATATGTCACGAATATCGGATTGTATGAACTGAAAAATAAAAAAAAGGAATTGGTTTTAACCTCAAACAAAAGGGTCAATCTGATGAATCTGAATGGGCCGTTGATGAGCTCAACCATTGTCACTTATAAAATATTACGATTGAAGAAAAATGAATTGTGGTTGCAAACCGATTACAACGGAAACAGTTACGAGCTGCATTATGAACGATGAAAAAAATTCTTTGGTTAGTCAGCTGGTATCCGAATCGTTTTAGTTTATCGAATGCAAATTTTATTCAGCATCAGGCCGAAGCAGTTTCAAAGTTTGCGAATGTGCATGTGTTGTATGTGCATGCTGATGAAACCGGAGCAATTAAAAAAACAGAAGCAACAGTTTTTAAAAAAGAAAACCTGACAGAACAAATAATTTATTATCCGTCTGATTCAAAAAAAAACTTAGTTGGGAAAATAAAATCCATCAACCGGTATTATAAAATTTCGAAACAAGCCATTCACCAATACATCAAGCAAAACGGTTTGCCCGATTATGTGCATGTGCATGTGCCCATTCGTGCAGGAACACTTGCGTTGTGGATGAAGAAAAAATTCAGAATTAAGTATGCACTTACTGAGCATTATGGAATTTATAATCGAGTAGTTATTGACCCATGGGAAGAACGGAGTTTCGTGTATCGCAATGCCGTAAAAAAAATTATAAAAAATGCTGCCCCTTTCATTTGCGTGAGCAAGCAGTTAGGAGAAGATGTAAATCGCCTGGTGATGAAACAAGGTTTTGTTTCCATTCCCAATGTTGTGGATGTCAACCATTTTCGTTTTGTTCCGAAAAAAAATCAGAATAAAAAATTCCGCTTCATTCATGTATCCAATATGATTCCGTTAAAAAATGTGGAAGGAATAATTGATGCCGCAAAAATTCTTTCGGAAAAGCGAATTGATTTTGAATTGAAAATCATTGGACAGGTTTCTGAATCAGTTTTAAAGCATGCAGAACAATCGGGTTTATTAAACCAAACTGTTTTTTTCAGTGGCGAAATTCCATATATGCAAGTTGCCAATAAAATGAACGAAGCCGATGCTTTTATTTTATTCAGCCGAAGTGAAAGTTCATCGTGTGTGGTGCAGGAAAGTTTGTGCTGCGGCTTACCAATAATTTCAACTAGCGTTGGAATTGCATTGGAAACCATCAATGAATCAAATGGATTATTTGCTGAGGTTGACAATTCAAATTCTCTTGCCGATAAAATGAATGAACTGATAAATACTTATTCAAAATATAATCGCGAAAAAATTTCGGAAGCAAGTTGCCGGCAATTCAGCTATGAAACTATTGGCAAAAAAATAGTTGATTTTTATGGTTGCTGATTCTTTACGCCGATAATATTAAAGCCCCACATATTATTATGAGTGAATTTTATTCCCGAATAATTTCGCTTGTGATACCACGCAGCCGCTTCAGATGGTTCGTGTTCCCAGCGATATTGCGGCGAGAACCAATCGAGAATATCAATCATCATTTCGCGCGCGTTTTGTTTATTGCCCTTCATTCGTTTTACCACAAAACTTATTGGAAGTAATGTAACTGCATATAAATAATATTGTAAACGAACCGGAAGTTTTGAAGAATAATTGCGAATGAAATTAAACAGGTTATGAATGAAATTTTTTCGTGGCTGGTACAACCACACA
>JAHEZG010000309.1 GCA_023251195.1 Chitinophagaceae bacterium
CCCCTTAATATCATCATCCTTCAGCTTCCCATTAAACCCAAACCCATACCCACCGGAGGTTGTAGCGGTAAAAGACCGCTCCGGCATTAGCATCCCGAACGGATAATAAACCACCTCACCCCAAACCCTTGCTGAGCTTAGGTTTGAGTCAAGTGAGTTATTGCCTGAAATGTGCATAATCAGTTTGTTTCGTTTGTATTGTTTTCGAAACCGGAATTCAATTGCTTATAAACACGGTCCAATTCATTATCAATATATGGTTGCGAGAAATTTACATACTTATAAAACTCCTTGCTATTTGCCTGATGCCCTGATATTTTGCGCACCATTACCTCTGTCATTCCAAGATTCAGCAGTGTGGTAATGGCGGTTCGTCGCATGGTGTGCGTGGTTATTAAATCACAAAAACGAAAACATTTTCCGTTTCGTGTAATTTTTTTTTGCACCCCGCGGCGCTCCCTTGTTTTTCCAACTTCATAAGTCCAACCTGCCCGCTCGCACAGCAGTTTAACATTGCGGTTTAACCGCGCATTGCTTATAGCAGGCAGCAATGTTTTAGCTGCTGCATATTTTTCAATAATGGCAACTGCATAATCGGGTAGTTTTATGCGGGTATCGGTGTTAGTTTTTAATGAGCGCACACCTATATGAACAGCGGTTGCTGATTGATCTAAATTTCTTTTTGTCAATCGCATTAAATCAGAAAACCGCAGGGCGGTGGTGCAGCCAAACACAAAAATGTCCTTCGTTCTTTTTAAAAAATCGGGCAGCGAGTTTTCAAATGCGGTATCGTGTATGAGCATTTGCAATTGTTCGTTTGATAAAACGATGATGGGAATGTTTTCGTTGCGCACATAAAAAAAAGAACGGTAGTCGCCGGCATCAATACCAAGTTCGGTTTTTACATAATAAAAAAAGGTGCGGATAATTTTTATGTGTGTGCCGGTGTAATTATCAAAGCACCCGATGGAAAACAGGTAATCGGTGTACAGCCGGTAAAACCGTTTCCAGTAATTGCGCTCGGCTGTTTTTTCGCGTGTGGTTAATTTGTTCCACTTGCGCATGCGCAGCGGAAAATTTTTCTGTTCACTGAATTTTTTCAATTCATCGTGTACAATGCGGTACTGCTTCACAGTGCCGAAGCGAATGCGGGTTCCATTGCTTTTTAATCGCCTGCCTGTTTTGCTTGAAGCAATGAATCGGGCAAAGAGTGGAAGCAAAGCAAAAGTTTTTTTTCATACTAATTTGTTTATGCATGGCTTTACTTGCTGAAACATAAAAAGTGATCAGTATTCAGTAAACAGATATCAGTTTACCGTATTCAGTTTACAGTTCATATATCACTATTACACCCCCTGAACCGCCCCATTTACCCCCTGTAACCCTTCATTTATCAGAAATGCGGCACAAAGTGTTACACTTTTTATTTATTTTTTCTGTAGTATAAATTCCACTAACATGAAAACTGATAAACATATTCGCAGCTATGTGAAGCAGATAATAAAGGAGAAGGATAAAGCCCGTATTGAAGAATTGATTTACGAGCTGTTAGAATTAAAGGAGCAGCCACCGCTTCCCGAAAAATGTCAGTTAATCAATATTGACAGTTCGCTGGAGTTTGTTTTATTTAATGATATATGTTTTGCCACCGCCGACAGATGCGATACACTGATAACTGTTTGGCGCAACAATAAAGAGGAACTTTTTTTATACGGCTCAAACATTGGCGAATTGGATAAGTTTCTGGAACGGTATGGTTTTTTGCGTGTGCATGAATCGTATTTAATAAATCCGAACAGCATTGCGCGCCATGTAAAAGAGCTGAACAAATTAGTAATGATAAGCGGCAGCCTTGTACCTGTATCAAAACCCCACCGCGCTGTGGTAGCTGCACTGTTTCCGGTTATAAAAGCACCGTCGCGCAAATTATTGCGCCGCGCTTCATAGTTCACAGGTTTGTAAAAACCATTCATTGGTTTGTAAATGCCGTGCAATGGTATGTTTCATTTTACGGGAGCGGTTGCCAACGATAGTATTGTGTTCGCAATTGTTCTTTGACCTACTGAAACAGAATTAACGGCAACTGCAATAAATTTTGCTGTCGCAAAAAAACCACCTGCTGCATTTCGCAAACTGTTTTTTAACCTGCCCGAACGGTTACCAAAAAAAACAAACCATCCTGCATGAGTTAAAAATGTATTGCGAACTAAAAAAAACTTTATGTCAATTGTTGCAAAAAGTTTTTCAAAATGTGCCGGAGGTTTTTTAATGAATGAATGAAGTTTTTTAGTATTCGACAGGCTCAGACTGACAATACCACCGGCACACTGAGCTTGTCGAAGTGCAGAACAAGAAATTAATTTTAAACCAAATCAAAAACCAAAATCGTTATGAAAAAGAAAGATTACATACCTGCCAAGGATGCCGAGTTCGACATCTGGCAGGAGAACCTTGTTGCCATTGCCACCGCCAATAAAGTTCCGTGGGAAATACTAGCAGCCGCGCTTACAGCACTTGGGTTGTTTAAAGCCAAGTGGGATACAACCTGGGCAGCGGCCAAAATGAAAGAAACCCGAACCAGCACACAGGTGAAGGCAAAGAACATTGCGCGTAAAGAGTACAAAACTGAGTTGCGCCAGTTTGTGCAGCAGTGGATTCAGAATAACCCGCTGGTAACCGATGCCGATAAAATAAGCATGGGCATAAAACCAAAGGATGGTTCTAAAACTCCGGTGCCGGTGCCAGCCTCTGTTCCGCAATTTGATTTATTATCAGGTAATGGAAACAGTGTTCGTTCTTTTTTCCGTCAGGCACCCGATGAATCGGGCGTGAGCAGTCGCGGTAAACCTGCCGGAGTGGCGTATTGCGAAGTGGCATTTGTGGTGGGCAACACGGTTCCTGCGAACGAAGCCGATTTTACTGAGCGCCGCAACCCAACCCGTTCGCCGTTTGTAATAAAATCAGATTTCACGCAGGCAGGCAGGCGCATGTATGCCATGGCCCGCTGGGTAAACACAAAAGGGCAAACAGGACAGTGGAGCCCCATACAAAGCACAGTGATACCGGGGTAATTAGTTAGTGAACAGTGAACAGTGAACAGTGAACAGTGAACAGTGTGCTTCGACAACACTTCGATAAACTCAGTGTGACAGTTGTGAATGGTGAAGTTCTTAACTATTAGTTATTCACTATTAGATATTCACTGAAAGAAAAGCTGCTCTCTTGAAAAAGGGGGTGGCTTTTTTTATGTGCTATTCAGGCTTGGCTGCTTTTAATTAAACCTTGCTATGCATGGTGGCATACGATGCCTGGCTGGCTTCACTATTAACTATTAACTATTCACTATTCACTCTTAACTATTCACTCTCCATTGTCTCTTTCCTGAAAATCTCAATTCTAAAATCTTATTTCCATTTGTCCCGGTCTTTTGAATGCAGTGAGATTGTATTCGAACGAATTTTTCAGCGGCATGTATTTTTTCTTTGATGCGGTAAATAATTGTTTAATGCTTTCTGCCATTTTTCCTTCGCCCTTCATTCTTTTTCCGAATCGTGAATCGTTCAGGTTACCATCATGCATACCTGAAATCTGATTCAATACTTTATCGGCGCTATCAGGATAATGTTCATGAATCCAATTGGTAAAAATTTCGGCGATGGCTCCGTTCAATCTTACAATCTGGTAACCTGCATTGGTTGCTCCGGCATTGGCTGCTGCTTTCAATATCTCCGGAATCTCGTGGCTGTTAATGCCCGGAATAATTGGTGCGAGCATTACACCACAAGGAACATTGTTTTTCGAAAGTGTTTCCAATACATTCAATCGTCTGATGGCCGATGCTGTGCGCGGTTCTAATTTTCTTCGTAAATCTTCGTTGAGTGAAGTGATGCTGACAAATACATTCACTAAATTATCGGCAGCCAATTCTTTCAGCAAATCCAGATCGCGAAGTATCAATTGATTTTTTGTAATGAACCCAACAGGATGCCGGTAACGATTGAGCACTTCAAGAATGCCTCGTGTGATTTTAAATTTTTTTTCGGCGGGTTGATAACAATCTGTATTTCCACTGAGCGAAATCGGTTTTACTTCCCACGATTTTTTATTCAATGCAGCTTCCAGCAATTTCGGTGCATCGGGTTTCACTAAAATTTTCCGTTCGAAATCCAGTCCTGCACTGAAGCCCCAGTATTGATGTGTGTTGCGTGCATAGCAATAAATGCAACCGTGCTCGCAACCCTGGTATGGATTCAATGAATACTCAATCGGAATATCGGTGCTCAGCACTTTGTTCACCACCTTCTTCGGAAACTCCAGCAGGTATTCTGTTTTTTCATCCGAAATAAATTCTTCATCCAACCCCTCAATGTGTTCGGCAGCATACAATTGTTTGCTGAATGGATTATCAGTATTGATGGTGGCGCCCCTGCCCTTCATGGAAAAAAATTACTGGAGTTGAAAGTTCAAGGTTAGCATAAAGTTGAATGTGAATTTTAATTGTGGAGAAATAAATGTGCTCAGCTAAAAGTTTTTCGGGTCAAAACGACATTATTAATTTGCTCACTCCGATTCACTGTATTAATTCAGGATAAATATTTTTCTGAAAAGATTATATTATCAATAATATTTATTTTTTTTGTTT
>JAHEZG010000310.1 GCA_023251195.1 Chitinophagaceae bacterium
AACATGTAGCATTTGATATTGTTGAGTTTAACGAATATGGAGCTGGAAGAACCAATGTAACAGTATCAGTGGCGGTACAATTATTTATATCTGTGACGGTAACAGTATAGGTTCCGGGAGTTAAATTACTCATTGCGGAAGTTGTGCCACTTGGGTTGCTCCACAAATAATTAAATGGTGCAGTTCCGGCATTAACAACTGAAGAAACACTGCCATTATTGGCCAAACAATTTGGATTTAGGCCTGAAGCAACAATTGAAAATCAGGTACAATACGCAATACACGATGCAGTACTTAATGGAAAAGGAACTCCGGGGCAATTGTTAGAAATCCAACCTCCAACAGTTCCATCACCCGCGGCAGTTACGCTTACAGATAAATCCGAACTTGTACAAGAGGGATTTACAGTAACAGAAAAGCAAAGATCCCACTGGCATGTACCGGTTAAAGTAAAATCACCATAATCGTTTCCCGGATCACCATCAAAAAAACCAAAGGCATCATATCTGTCGTAAAAAAATCCAGGGCCATAAGTATTGCCGCTGGCACTGGTTACACTCTGATAAAATGCCCAGTACCCCATTCCATCACATGAATTAGGAGTTAATGTTGGTGTTAAAGAACTGGCATCCCAACCACTTCCTAAATTTATTATAAACCCATCTACCCAATTTGCACCAAACTGAAAAAACCCATTCAGCGAATAACAAAAAGTAACAGTGGTGCTGGTTCCATAAACATTACCAGCATTTGGGGGTGGTGTTGAAGTATATGATTCAAGAGTAGCACATTGCGCATATATTTTATGTTGGTTAAACATCAACATGATGCTTAACAAACAACAAACGGCTATGATTTTAAACTTGTGTGTTTTCAACTTTTATTTAATTCTATAAAAATAAACTTTGGAATCAGTTATTCTAAAAATTATTCAATTAGTTATTACTCCTTCTTTTCAACAATGTTTAAAAAAAAAATTCCCTTTCTTGAAAACAAGAAAGGGAATTTGCAAAATATTATCAAATTAATGAGCAACAATTACTTTTGAAACTGATTGATTACTACCTGATATTACTTGTATTAAATAATTTCCGTTGGCAACATCGGATATATTCATTTTTAATGCGAAGACTCCAACAGGTAACTTTCCATAATTTATAGTTTTTACCAATCGTCCGTTTACATCATACAAACTTGCCTGAACATTTGTGCTTCCCCAGGATAAATTAGTGAGGAAATTTATTTCATTGGATGTAGGGTTCGGGAAAATTTTAAAACCTTCATTTGAGTTGGATTTAGGTTCTTCTGTTGAAACAGCCGAATTGCTGAATGTTCTCCAAACGCCGTTTCCATAAGTACTTGCATAAAGTGCGTTCAGGTAATTTCCAACTGGCAATTGGCGAAGTTTTGTAACAGGAACCCTTGCCATCGTATTGTTTTCTTCAACCCAGGTTGTGCCGCCATTTTCTGACGCCCATATTCCAAGTTCAGTTCCGATTACAATAGTATTTGCATTTGTTGGATCAATGGCTGAACAATACACTGGCATTTTTGGAAGATTGCCTGTAATATTTGTAAATGCTGCTGCTGAAGTTGCATCGGTTGATTCATAAACATAATCTGTATTACCGTAATTGCCCAAAGCAACAACCACATGATCACCGTTAATTTTATCAACTGAAATCCCTGTAATAAATCTTCCAGTGAAGGTGTGAATTAATGTAGTGGTTATGCCAACATTGCTAGGAAAAAAATGATTGAGTGTATCATATGCATATGTAGTATCTAAACCATCTATTCTATAAAGCCGTCCATTTTCAGTACCGGCAAAAACCGATTTACCATCTGGTGTTATGGCAAGCGAAATTGCAACCCCACTTATTCCAGTTCCTACTTTATACCATGCCGGAACCACTGAAAAATTCATTGCTTGTTGTGTCATCCAAACACCATTAAATGTTCCAAGAAAAAATTTACTGTATTGATTCAAATTAGATGAATTCGCAACATCTTCATGCAATAAAATTGGTGCAATAAAAGCTGCTCCTTCATCAGGATATTTATTTCCTCCCGGCTCCTCATCTACATTGTCGATATGCGCATCAAAAAAATCAGAAAAAGATTGTCCATTGTTCAACGAACGCTCCACTGAACCATTTACATACTCTGCAAAAATTGCATTTGGATTTACCTTACTTACCTGCACATCACCTCCATCACCGCCTTTTATTTCCACTCCGGTTTTTGTTGTGTTACCGGTATAATCAACTCTGAAATTTCCATTGTCTTGTGCACCTGCTACAAATATTCCTGAGTTTTCTCTTACATCAAATGAATAAAACTGTGTGCAGTTAAATCCTAAATTTCTTGTGCCAAAAGCGGGTTGCACAGCCGAAGAATTTGTTGTCATACTAAATCCTCCATCAGACCCAATGAACATGATATCAGGATTGCTTGGATGAAAAACAAAAGTATGAATATCGGCATGTGAGTATAATGAAGACCAGGGAGCATAATTCCATTTTGAAATTCTTTTCCATGCATAAGTACCGTTTGATTGAAGGTCGTATTTAAAACAATCTATTCCGCCAATAAATACCACATTAGGATTTGCAGGTGATACTGCGAGTGCAAGTGCATAAGTACCTTGCGTAACCGGGCTCCAGTTTACACTGTTGTTATCAGTTTGAGTTGGTCCAATCTGAACAAAAGTTAAACCTGCATCAACCGATTTGTAAACTCCTTTTAATAAATCTCCTGATGTTGTTGAATAAGCAGCTATTACATAAACATAATTTGGATCGGTTGGCGACACAGCTACAGCCATTCTTGATGAAGATGTTGGTAATCCTGTTACACCAACATTATCGAAACTTGTTCCATTGGTTGACCGCATATACTTACCACCAACCACAACATGAACAATTCCATTTGAACCAACTGCGACAGATTTTCCGATTGTAGAAATCGCAGTGCCTGTACAATTAAGCCAGGTGGTTCCACCATTATCAGAATAAACCAACCCTGAATTTGCACCTGAACCTTTTACGGTTGCATAAATCCGATTTGGGTAAACAGGATCTCCAGTAGCAAGGCTTGTAACAAAAGACCATTGTAATGCAACTGATGGATTGGTAGAGCCACTTGTTTTAACATGAATCCATGATGAACCATGGTCGCTTGATTTCCAGATTCCATCACCCGGAAACCCGGTACCACCACCTACTACTGATGTTTCAAAAAAACCAAAGTATTCTCCTGTTCCTACATAAATATCTCCGTTTGCAGTTTGTGCAATGCATGAAATATTCTGATTGTTCCAAATAGAAGCATCGTTAAATCCAATGATTCTGTTCCACGATTGACCTAAGTTTTGTGATTCCCATAATCCACCGCTTACTCCGCCAGCGATAATATGATTTGAATTTGCATTGTCGAAAAGCAGTGCTCTGGCTCTGCCACCAACATTATCAGGTCCCATTTCTTCCCATGTTAATCCTAACGCACGATCTGCTTTTGATAAATTATTATCTGCCATCTGACGCGATTCGATGATATCATTGATATCAATCGAATGCGTTATCTGATTAGACCGCATGCTGTTCCACCAATTTGCTGCACCTGCAAATTCTGCTTTTTCTTCAGCTGCTTCGTTTTTAATTTCGTTTTGCTCAGCCAAACGATTTTCATTTTTTTTCATTTTAGAAGCCATAAAAACTGTTGTGGCTGCAACCATTAAAATGAAAATGGAGAATTTAATTTTATTATTCATGTGTTGGTATTTTTTCGAAATGAAAGTTTAAATGTAAAAACGATTTTAAGTTTTTATTTCACCATTTTACATTGTGACAAAAATGTGACTTTATCTGACAATTGCAAGTTTTATTTTAAATGCTTTTCAGCATGATAGGATGAACGAACCAAGGGACCGCTTTCAACAATTTTAAAACCTTTTTTCATTCCTTCCTGATGATAGAATGCAAATACATCCGGGTGTATCCATTCTTGAACTTCGAGGTGATTTTTTGTTGGTTGAAGGTATTGACCAATTGTCATTACATCACAACCATTTTCAACTAAATCATCCATTACTTGAAGCACTTCTTCTTTTTGTTCACCCAATCCAACCATGATTCCTGATTTGGTTCTCATACCCCCCTCCTTCAACTGCCTAATTACTTTCAATGATCGTTCGTACTTTGCTTGTGGACGAACCTGCTTGTATAATCTTTTAATTGTTTCCATGTTATGCGAAACAACTTCAGGTGCGGCTTCTATTATTTTTTCTACACTTTCAACACTTCCTTTAAAATCAGGAATGAGTGTTTCCATTGTTGTGCCAACGCTGATTTCTCTGACAGCATTTACAGTAGCTGACCATATTGCTGCACCACCGTCTTTCATTTCGTCACGATTGACAGATGTAAGCACTGCATGCTTTACTTTCATTAATTTTATTGCTTCCGCCACTCTTCGTGGTTCATCCCAATCCAATTCAGTTGGCATTCCGGTTAATACCGCACAGAAACCACAACTTCTTGTACATACATTTCCAAGAATCATAAAAGTAGCAGTACCTGCTCCCCAACACTCACCCATGTTCGGGCAATTTCCACTCTCGCAAA
>JAHEZG010000036.1:0-10930 GCA_023251195.1 Chitinophagaceae bacterium
GCAGTGCCTTGTGTATTTATTCCGCGCAAGCTTGTTCCGCCTGCGCCGCTTATTGTGATGCCTCCAATTGTATTATTTGAAATTACAATTGTTCCTGGCGTTCCGGTTCCGGCCTGAATGCCACTGAAAACAGAGTTAGCTGCAGATCCACTGTATAAAATATTTCCTGTTGCCGATTGACTTCCAATATTGTTAGGTGTAATATCTCCACAGTTAAATGATCCGGTAGCCAAACTGATTCCTGCCTGAGCAGTTGAAGCATTAGTAGTAGTGATAGAAATATTCTGAACAAAATTTCCCTGAACACTAGTAGCAGAAGTTGAACCAACTGAAAATCTCAATCCGCGAAACACTGCATTACCTGTAAGTGTAAGAGCTGTGCCTCCTGCATTGGCTGCCTGACCACCAACATAATTTCCGGTTATAATAAATCCGTTTCCTGAGGTATTAGCAATTTGAATTCCATCCATTTCAGAGGCCATAGCTCTTGATGATGTCTGGAAAAAACTATTTCCTGAAATTGTCCAACCTGTATTTCCTCCCTGGAGATTGATGCCATTGCAATCAGATGATGCATGCCAGAAATTTGAAATGTTGCAGTTTGAAATGGTGATGCCGCTGTTCTCTTTTCCAACTGTTCCTAATCCATAAATACAATTATCAGGAGTGTTAACCGGTGATGTGCAATCATGAATATCGCATAGCGTAATTGTGTTGTTATCATTTCCGGTAGTGGCAGTAGTAGCTCCAAATACAAAAACTCCATTCGAGTTGGTTACACAACTTCCTTCAATAATGCAATTGTTAAAATAATTATTGGTGGCATCATTCAGCAACTGAAAAGTGGCTGTTTGACCTGCCGCAGTTGTATTTGTATTTCTGAAAAGTAAAAATCGCTGTGCACCTGTTCCGCCTGTAACGGTTACTCGATCTGCACCATCAAATCGGATAAGTCCATTCGTTGAAATTCCAGCACCGTTATAAGAAGCACTGATCAATCGTTGAACTGCGGCTGATGATTGAATTGTAAGTGTAAAATTATTTCCAAGCGGACTTTCAATCCATTGATTCAAAGCGTTTGTTCCGGTTTCAATTAACAAATCTGTTACAATACTTGCGGTGAAATTTCCTGTTACTATGCCTGCATTCACTGTTTCAAAAAATCCACCACCGTTTGTCAATGATAAAAACTGGCCTGTTGATCCGATGGTATAGGTACCTGATAAGTTGCCACCCTTTCCAATAACAAAATATCCAAGACCCAATGGTCCGGCATTATTAGTTGTTGCAACACTTGCTGCAACAGTGCTGGAATAAATTAAATAAACCCCGTTCACCGTCGCCGAATTGCAAACATGTTCAATTCCGCTTGTCATAACAGGAGTGGTTTCAGTCAGTGCAATTTTTCCAGATGAAGTTAAATTTGCTCCACCAGAAGTTATGGTTGCATTCCAATATCTGTTGGTGTTGAGCGCTCCTACACCCGTGCCTGAAGTTCCACCTGCATTAGCATCAAAAACTTCTACTTTAATAACTACAGTTCCACCCGCATTGGTAGTTGGGTTTATTAATTGAAATAATTTAGAAGCAGATTTTCCAACCGGAAAAAGATAGGTATTCGTTCCGCTTAACGAAACGGGAAGGGTACGGGCAAGCGGACCATTTACATAAGCACCTCCGGTGGGGGCAGGCACATTTGCTGCTGTTGTACCTACCACGGTAAGTAAATTTGTTAAAGTATTTAGTACACCGCCGGTAAGCAGTGTTAAGTTGGTAACATTAACCGGAGAATTTAAAGTTACTCCACTCGCATTGCTGATGGTTAAGTTAGTTAATACCGAACCGGTATATGTGCCTATAGTAAATGATTGTGCCGATGCTCCATTGAAAGTAATATTTGCATTCGCACCATTTCCGGTTAATGTGCCAAGGTTTGTATATACTCCGGCAATGCGAATGGTTTGCGTACTTAAATTAAATAAACGGGCTGCATTAATGGTGACATTAGTAAATCCAAGTGAAGCTGATTGTCCGCCAAGAGTAACTCCGGCAGCATTGCTGTTATCAATAATTAAATTGCTGATTAAACTTCCGGTATAAGTTCCAACATTGGTGGTAAAAGTTTGAGCCACTGTACCCACAAAATGAAAGGTAGCACCTGCAGCATTGGCAGTAAGAATTCCATTATTCGTGTATCCGCCACCAAGCAAAAGATCATAACTCTGCAGATCCAGTGTGTTTAAGTTGTTGATGCTTAAAGTACCGTTAATGGTTACTGACCCACCATCCGGTGTCTTGGTTACCGCTGCTGTGGATGCGAGTGTTAAGTTTCCGTAAGTTGGAAGATTTGAAATGAGCTGGGCAATATTTGAATTATAAACTACAGTGCTGGCAACATTAAAATTATAAGTGCTGAAAGAAGTTGGGAAAGTAGATGCAACCGCAACAGTTCCGATTTGAAAAAATGTGCCGGATGCCATTGTGAAAGTATTAAGGCCAACGAAACTCACAATTGAAAATCCACCATCGGCCAGTGTGCCTGCAGTTATGTTTATGGCACCAACCGAAATATTTGCTGATAATGTTTTAGTACCGCTTCCACCAATTCCCAATGTGCCAAAATCAACCACCTGTGTGCTTGGTATTGTGAATGACCCTGCACCGTTAAAATTAAAAGTACTGTTAGCATCAAGGCCAATATTTGCCAATGGATAATTAGTCGGAAACCAGGGCGTGGCTGTTCTGGTTGTAGTATAAGTTGCACCGGCGGCTACAATAAAAATTCCTGATGCATTTCCGGTAACTACCTGCCCTCCATCATGAAATGTTCCGGCGTTTATAAATAAGTCACCATTGACTGTCATAGCTCCAACAAGTGTTGCACTGGTTATTGTTTGTGATGCACAGTTCCAGGTAAAATGTCCGAATGTCTGGTTTAAACCTGTTGGATAAGTAGCTACAGTTCCTATAATAGTACAGTTTGATGTACTGTTCCAAGTTGCAGTTGGAACCACACCTGCTGTTCCATTATGATTATAACTTGATCCGTTGGAAAAAATTAAGGATGTTGTTGAAGTGGTAAAAGCTCCGGCAGTACTATTATTCATAGTGCCATTTATAGTCATTACTGATAAAGCTCCCAATGTAAGAATACCGCCATCAGTAAATGTTCCGTTTATGGTTGCAACTGTTCCTGCCAAACTTGTTAGAGTAAATACTCGTGCTGCACCTGTTGTAAGATTAGCCCCGACTGCAACGGTTGTTGCTGAACCACCAAGCATTGTTAAATTTAAATTAGTTGATATAGTTATTCCACCAGCAGTTATACTTAAATCTATCGCTGCAGCACTATTATTTATTTGTATTAGATTAACAGCTGTTGCTGTAAAAGTTACTACACCCGCTCCACTTTTTGTAATGCTGTTAAGAATAATAGCAGGCACATTTGTAACTGTAAAACTTGCTGCGTTGTTAAATACAATATCATCATTGGCAACCGGAACAGTTCCTCCTGACCAGTTTGTGGTGGTAGTCCATGCACCACCCGCAAGTGATGTCCAAGTTTTAACTGCGGCATCAGTTGAGGTATTTATCAGAAAAGAAATCAAGAATAAAAAACTTGTGAATTTTAAACTTGAAAAATTGCGTGTAAAAATTTTCATGCTATTAAATTTTTGGTTTTGGAATATTAATTTTAATTGCTTTCAAACATAGAATTTAATATTGACTGTCAAATGAAAACCTGATTAATAAATTATTAACTTGTAATGCACAATTACAACTTCAAATCCCTGATTTTATCAAAGGGAACAATGCGCGAAAAATTTAAAGTGAAGAAATACCGCTTGTACCATTTATCATATTCAGGAACTGAGAAGGCATTCAGTTTAATATCAGGTGAAGAAACCAAGGTGAGATAAACCGTGCATATATCAGGAATGATTTTTATTCCGATCCCGCCATCGTATTGAAAAGGTTTATAAAATGTTGTAGTGATAGAATTATTAATTGAATATCCAAAATCAGCAAACGCAAAAACAGGAATGGGAATCAGAAGGGTGGAAGTTAAATTCAATGCAATGGTTGAAATTCCTCTTCCGCCAATAGGTGAAATCAATTGAGTATTTGAAAATTTCATTCCTCCTCTGTTCATCATCATTTGATGCGAAAGAAAACCTGTTGATTCGGAACGCGCTAAAAACACTTCATCAAAAGGATAGTCATCAGAACCTTGAGTTGCTGTTAAGTGCGGATTGAATCCTTGTACATTAGATAAGTCAGGTGCGTAATCGGCATAAACTCGGATTCCCAATCCATCATTTTTCTTTTTATAGTTGATGCGGCAGTTGAATTCAGTTGAAAAGAGAAAACCTCCTTTAGTTCTTTCATATGAAGGAGCAATACCAATTAAAAAATTTTCAATTGAAATATTAAATGAATATGGATTTATTATTTGTTGTTTCTCATGCGAAAATTTTAACTGGTTGTAAAGCATTCTTGTGGTTGGAGAATTATAATAATATGGAGAGCCAGGAAAATAATACTGACAAAAAAGGCATATACCGACTCCCTGTTCTTGTTTCAAAATCAAAATACTTCTTAATGTAATTTTTGAAACTGAATTAGCTCGTGCATTTTTTTTTCTGAAAGTAAAATCAATTTTTTCAGAGAACTTTTGGAGTCTTGAATACACTATTGAATCAAGAACAAAATCTTTCTTGTCGAAAGAGTATAAAGAGTCAATAAGAAAATCGTTATAATGAAATGAAGAATAAGTCGAACTAAAACAAATATTTTTTACAAAACCGTTTTTCGGATAAACAAAGTACTGCATTCTTCCAATCCCTGTCATCTGTTTTGTATTGAATGAATACATCGGTGCTAACTGGTATTGAAAATTTCTGGAAGGAATAAAAGAATTGTAAACTGCTAACCCAACCATTCCTTTATCATAAGAATTCCAACCTGCTATTGGAGAAAAAAACAATTGAGTGCGCTTCGGATTTTCAATACTCACAATCGGTTGCAGTTTTAATTTTTCCATGCGGCGCAGTATGCCGTGCATTTTCAACTGATTATTTTTTTGGCTGAATTCCGGAGTTTCGTTTTTATAATCAATCACCAGTTCATCATAATTGCCAAACGGAAAAAGTGTTTCCCACTTGCCCATCATGCCACCGTACCATTTCGTTATCACCGGCTGATTGACTTTTAATGCGGTAATGGAATAGGGAGCTTTCACCTCACCTGCATTTTTAACTTTCACTTTGTAATAAACTGATGAACCAATGTGCATGGTATCTTTTGCATTCATTAATTTAAAATCTAAATGATCGGTCGTATTTAAATACTGATTAAAAAACCAATCGAAATACATAGGAGATGAATGTTCGAACACATACTTCATATCTTCAGGATATACATGTTTGAATTTCCATTCATTAAAAAGTGTGTGCATCGTGCTGTCATAATTATCCATTCCAATTGATGCTGCGAGGTGACTCATCATCATCGGAACTTTTGCATAAACTATTGCTCCATAATTCAATTGTGTGTATTGAGTTGAAGGAATATCAGCAGGTTGGTCGTTGTGTGGTCGTGCAACAAGTAAGTAAGTCAGGTCTTTTAATTTCAGATTAGTCATTCCGGCTAATCCAAGAAACTTCGGAGCTATAGAATTACCGGGTCTTAAATTCCGATCTGAATACCGTGCTTCATAAAAAGAATTGATGCCTTCATCCATCCACGCATGTTCGCGCTCGTTGAAACCAAGAATTCCATAAAACCAATTGTGCCCCACTTCATGCGCAATTACTTCATCTAAATTTCCACCTTCGCCAATCACGGTTATCATCGGATACTCCATTCCTCCACCCGCAACCAATGCACCATCCACCGCAGTTGCATGCGGATACGGGTAATCACCAATCCATTTCGAATAATAATAAACTGCTGAGTCAATATAATTTATAGCATGCTTCCAGGTGGAAGAATGATTTTCAGTAAATAACACTGCAGTCTCCACTTTTTTTCCTGATTCCAATGTTACTTCATCTTTTAAAATCAAGTATCGCTTGTCAGCAAACCACGCGAAGTCATGAACATCAACAGCATGATAATGCAAAGTTTTCATTTCAGTTGATGATGGTGGAAATGAAAATCCTCCGGCTGAATCTTTTTCTGCCAATGAATTTTGATCAGCAGTCATTTCAATTCCTAGTTTTTTTCTTGATGCAGCTTCTTTAATTGCAAGCCATTTATTTTCATCGTCATTGAACAAAACACCTGTTGCATCCATCACATAGTTTTTCGGCAGCGTGATAAACACATCAAATTTTCCGAACTCCGAATAAAATTCTCCCTGATCTAAGTACGGAATCGGATGCCATCCTTTACGGTCATACACAGCCGGCTTCGGATACCATTGTGATATCTGGTACTGCTGACCGGCATGTCCCATGCGCGAAAAATTTTTCGGAATTTTTACTCTGAAAGGAGTAGTGATTGTTATTTGTGCTTCAGGTGCAAGTGGCTTGTTCAACCATATTCGGGCAATGTCAATGTTTGCTGAATCGTATTGCAATTTTACAGATTCACCATTCACTTCAAAATTCAGTGAGTCAATAAATCCTCTGTCTTCTTCTTTTGAAAAATAAAAATCTACTGCACCGTTTTCAACTTTCTGTTTTGCAAATGCAGTGTTGTTGTTCTTGTAAGCATTAGGCCACAAGTGAAACCAAATGAATTTTAAAGTATCAGGAGAATGATTGGTGTAACTGATGGTTTCAGTAGCGCGAAGAAAATTTTTCACATCATCCAACTTCACCTGAATGTTGTAATTCACTTCTTGTTGCCAGTAATTTTTCAAGTTATCCTGAGCAAAACATTTTGTTGAACCGATAATTGATAAAACCGAAAGGAGAATGAAACCGAGTGAATTATTTTTCTTCATACTAAAAGAGTTGAACAAATATAATTGAACAATTCAGCCCATGGTTTAAACCGTGGGCTAATTGAAATCATTAAATAATTGAAATCGTTTTAACGATTTGCAAATTATCGGTAACTCAAAACAATTTTCTCCGCCAAAAATAAATCGTTGTTGCTGTCCAATTCATAAAAGAAAATTTTCTTCAAGGTTTTATAATCATTATAAGTGTAGAGATACATTCCGGTCAATTGATTTTTATTATCCAATAAATCCACTCTGTAAATTCTGTTTCCGGTATAATAAATTTTGGATAATGAATTTTCTTTTTTAACTGTGTCATCTGCTATAACTTTCGTTAAATTTTGTTTTGTTCTTTCGCATTCGGGAATTGAAAAATCAAATGAATTAGTATTTATCGTTTCTGAAATTCCGATCAGTTTTAAGAATTTAGTTGAATTCACAAAATACTTTAATTGCATTTCATTTTTTGTTTTTGAAATGCTGTTATCATCTGTAAAATAATAATTTGAATATCGAAGAGTAATTCGCTTTAATTTATTTTCCTTGAAATGTGTGGAATCAATCGGCAAAGGGAATTCTAACTGAATGATTTGTGATTGAGCAGAAATAGAAATGCAAATCAATAACGCTGGTAAGAAGAGTGCTGTTTTTACAATTAAATGCATTTTAAAATTTCAAATAACGGCGGATATATAACACTTTGTGTTTGAAAATAAAATTTATAAATCGGTATCAGGTTTTAAATGGAATGTTACATTTGGATTGTACTTGAACACGAGCGTATGAACGAACGAGAAGATTACAATGAAAACCCCGAAGATATTCTTTCGGCGGTTAAACAATATGAAGAGCAACTCAAGAAAAATAAATCACTCTTCTTCGACCTCAATACTTTTGAAGAACTGATTGAGTATTACGAACTGCAAGGCAAAATTGCGAAAGCAATGGAAGCAGTTGACTTTGCCATTGGCATTTATCCTTTTTCTTCCGCACTGATTGTGAAGAAAGCATCGTTGCTCATGCAGCATCGCAAGTACAATGAAGCAATAAAATTATTAGATAAAGCCGAAGGTTTGGACCCCGGCGAAGTGAGTGTGTATTTATTGCGCTCTGATATTTTATTACAAAAAGGAAAACATCAGGAGTGCATTGAAGTGATTCATAAAGCAATGGATGTTGCGGAGAAAGATGAAGTTTCGGAATTGTGGTTGGAGTTAGCAGATGTGTACGAAGACCTTCATGAATTCAATAAAGTTTTTGATTGTTTGAAAACTGCGCTGACACTTGACCCTTCAAACGAAGAAGCACTCAATCGCATGTGGTACAGTGTTGACCTTTCAAAAAGATTTGACGACAGCATAGATTTTCATCAGAAACTCATTGACGAACATCCTTATTCTTATCTCGCCTGGCAGAATTTAGGACTTGCCTATTTCGGTTTGGGTTTGTATGAAAAGGCCGTAGAGTCATTTGAATTTGTTATTGCCATAAATGAAACTTACGACCTTGCGTATCGTGATTGTGCCGAAACACTTTATCGCATGGGCAGTTATCACAAGGCAATTGAGTTTTATCACAAAGCCATTCACTACTCGCGCCCGTTTGAAGATTTGTATTACTGTATTGGTGAGTGTTATGAAAAATTAAAAGAGTATGGCAAAGCGCGTTTGTATTATCGCAAGGCAGTGAACATTGAACCTGAATTGGATATTGCCATTTACCGGATCGGAATAACTTTTCAAAAGGAAAAACAATATCATAGTGCGCTTTCGTTTTTCAAGAAAGCAATGCGCATGGACCCACAGCGATTAACATTTTTATTAGCCGCCGCAAAAACTGCACTGGCACTGAAAGATGTAAATCAAATGCTGGAAGTGAGCGATAGATTAATTGCACTCTCACCAAAAGTGAAAGGCTTCAAAGCTTACGAGCAGATGGTTGAATTTCTGATACAATTAAATTGTATTGACCAGGCCATTGAAATTATTTCTATTGTTGAACAGGATAAGGGTGTTTCCATTAATCTTACTTTGTTGAAAGCAGTTGCATCATTCAAAGCAGGATGGAGACAACAAGCAATTGAATTGCTGAGTCAGACTTTGTTTGCTGATAAAAACAAAAGCAAATTATTTTTTCGGCTAATGCCTGAAATGAAAATTGATAACGAGGTGCTGAGTATTATTGATATTTACACCTGAGAAAATTTTTCCTATGAACTTTGAATTAAAAAATTTACCGGAGCGCACAGGCAAGCCACGCAAAACCGGATTGGCAATGGTGATGGACAAAGGATTGAGCGTTCGTGAAGCCGAAGATTTAGTTTCAGTTGCCGACCAATACATTGATATAATTAAACTCGGATTCGGTACCGCATATGTGACTCCGCATCTCGAAAATAAATTAGCGGTGTATCGCAGCGCAGGAATTCCGGTGTACTTCGGTGGAACTTTAATGGAGTGTTTTATCATACGAAATCAGTTTGAAGATTATTTGCGACTGATGGATAAATTCAAAATTGATTATGTGGAAGTTTCTGACGGCAGTATAGATTTACCTCACGAAGAAAAATGCAAGTACATTAATAAACTTTCAAAATCAAAAACTGTTTTATCAGAAGTTGGTTCTAAAGATGAATTAAAAATTATTCCGCCTTACAAGTGGATTGAGTTGATGAAAACCGAATTGGAAGCAGGTGCCTGGAAAGTAATTGCCGAGGCGCGTGAAGGAGGGAATGTAGGTATCTATCGCGGCAGCGGTGAAGTGCGTAGTGGTTTGGTGGAAGAAATTTTATGGCAGATACCCGGCGAAAATATTTTATGGGAAGCCCCTGCAAAGGCGCAACAGGTTTGGTTTATAAAACTGGCCGGCGCCAATGTGAATCTCGGAAATATTTCTCCTGCTGAAATTTTGCCATTGGAAACTTTACGACTCGGATTGAGAGGCGATACTTTGTTGCATTTTCTGAATCCGCCTGCATAGTATTTTCAGTTCGAAAAATTTTAAATTTGAAACATGAAATCAGTTTCATTCGATAGAAAATTAATTACAAATTATGTACGGCTGCTGAAAAACCTCAGTCCTAAAATTCAGCGCGAAATTATTTCCGGATTGAAAAGAAACGGAAAGAAAAGTAAAGTGAAATCAAGACGCACCACAGCTGATGCATTTGGTTCCTGGGTTGGCAATGAAACCGCAGAAGAAATTATTAATGACATTCGTGATAACAGAACAGTAATCACCCGAACAATTGAAGACTTTTGAAACAATATTTACTCGATACGAATATTTGTATCTACTTTATCAAAGGGCAGTTTGAATTAGATAAAAAAATTATTGAAGTTGGATATAGTAATTGTTCAATTTCAGAAATTACTTATGCCGAACTGTTATATGGAGTTGAAAAAAGTTTATATAAGGAAAAAAACAAGAAAGCGCTGAATGACTTCATGATAAATATGAAAGTCATTTCAATCTTTGATTCACTTGAAATATTTGCAAAAGAAAAAGTGCGGTTAAAAAATTCAGGAATTCTTATTCCTGATTTTGATTTATTAATAGGTGCATCCGCAATATCAAATGACATGCAATTGGTCACAAATAATGTTCGTCATTTCTAGAGAATGAAGAACCTGAAAGTTGTTGACTGGACTAAATCATAATTATGGCGAATTTTGGAGTCATTGGTTTTCCGCTCAGTCATTCATTCAGTCCTGAATATTTTAATCAAAAATTTTTGAAGGAAAATATTGAAGCAACTTATGCTGCTTTTCCTATTGAAGATTTGAATCAGATTCGTTCGTTAGTGAATGAAAAAAATCTAAGTGGTTTCAATGTCACCATTCCATATAAAGAAAAAATAATTTCGTTGCTCGATTCATTGGATGATGAGGCAAAGGAAATCGGCGCTGTGAATTGTGTAAAAGTGGAGAATGATAAATTAACCGGTTTCAATACTGATGATTATGGATTTCAGATTGC
>JAHEZG010000036.1:10940-18456 GCA_023251195.1 Chitinophagaceae bacterium
TTGCATTGTATGAGGTGATGAAAGCAAAACATGAAAATGCACTGGTGCTTGGATTAGGCGGTGCCGCGCGCGCGGTGAAATATCTTTTGAAAAAATCAGGAATCAATTTTAAATCAGTGGTGCGCGATAAATCGAAAGGAGATTTATTGTGGAGTGAATTGACTGAAAAAATAATTTCAGAAAATTCATTAATCATTAACTGCACTCCGCTCGGAATGTTTCCGAATGAAAAATCTTTTCCGCCAATTCCATATTCGGCAATTACTGAAAATCATTTGTTGTTCGATCTGGTTTACAATCCTTCTGAAACTCTGTTTATGAAAAACGGAAAGGACAGGGGCGCAACAGTTTCAAATGGTTTACGCATGCTGGAATTGCAGGCAGATAAGAGTTGGGAGATTTGGAATGAATAAAATTTACTACGGAGAAACTGAGAACAAGGAAGTACTATGAGTTTTCTTTTCTTTTATAAATAAATTACATCTGTAATTCTTCAAGTTCTTTTTGCCTCAGTGGTTTTAATTATCTTTAAACTCTAATTCACTTTTCATGGAAATTCTTTTTTTACTTGTTGGTGTTGTTGCAGGGATTGCAATTGGATGGTTTTATTCTAAATCTGTTTCTTCAAAAAATATAAATGAACTGTTAACTGCAAAAGCTCTGGCCGAACAACAAGCCATTGAAGTTCGCTCACAATTGGACCAATTAAAATCGCAATTGAATCAAAGCACCGAAGAAGTATTGAGATTGAACAATAAATATTCAACAACACAAAACGAAAACGCAAATCTGAACCAGCGATTGAGCGAACAAAAAATTCAACTGGAAGAATTAAATCAGAAACTGAAAATTGAATTTGAAAACCTTGCCAATAAAATTCTGGAAGAGAAATCGCAAAAATTTACAGAGCAGAACAAAACAAATCTTGATATTATTTTAAATCCGTTGAAAGAAAGGATACAGGAGTTTGAAAAGAAAGTTGACTCCACTTATAAAGCCGAAGCTGCAGAACGAAATTCATTGAAAGGAGAAATAAAAAATTTATTTGAGCTCAGTCAGAAATTAAATAAAGAAGCAAGCAACCTGACCAATGCCTTAAAAGGACAAACAAAATTGCAAGGCAACTGGGGCGAAATGATTTTAGAAAGCATACTGGAAAAATCAGGATTGGTTAAAGGCCGCGAATATTTTACACAGGAAAGTTTTACCAATGAAGAAGGAAAAAGATTTCAGCCAGATGTGGTGGTGAAATTACCTGAAGAAAAAAGTGTAATCATTGACTCAAAAGTTTCACTCATCGCGTATGATTTGTATTGCGCTGCAGAAAATGATGATGACAGGAAAATGTATTTAACACAACACATTCAATCACTAAAAAATCACATGAAGGGATTGAGTGAAAAAAAATACCAGCAGTTGTATGAGTTGGATGGTTTGGATTATGTAATCATGTTCGTTCCAATTGAACCGGCATTCAACTTAGCAGTTTCAAACGAACAAAATTTGTGGAACGAAGCATTCGAACGGAACATTGTAATTGTAAGCACCTCGACATTATGGGCTGTGCTCAGAACAATCGCCAGTATCTGGAAGCAAGAAAAACAAAACAACAATTCACTGGAGATTGCACGATTGAGCGGTTCGCTTTACGATAAGTTTGTTGGTTTTACTGAAGACCTTGTTGACATCGGAAAAAAAATAGACCAGAGCAAAGCCGGTTATGTGGAAGCCATGAAAAAATTATCGGAAGGAAACGGCAACCTCATTCGCACAACTGAAAAAATAAAAGAGCTCGGCGCCAAAGCATCAAAAAGTTTAAACACCGGATTGTTGCAGCGGTCGGAATAATTTTATAAATTTTTTTACAAGCTTTAGCAAATAAAATATTCTTGTCAAATTTTTATTTGTATCAGTAAACAAAATCAATTGTGCCGGTCTATTAATTTGTTGTATCGTGATTAAAGCGCTGAATCATTAATTCCACTCAGCCAGTTCTTCGCTTCACCCATTACTTCCTGCATTGTATTTTCTTCAAACGGTGATTTTAATCCTGCGAGTTCTACCAGTTTTAAAAACGACATGCTTCCACCAGCATCGCAAAGTGTGATATAATCTTTCATTGCAACAGAAAGATTCTCTCTGGATTTTTTCCAGAACTGAAAGGCACAGATTTGTGCCAGCGTGTAATCAATGTAATAAAACGGCGAACGATAAATGTGCATTTGCCGTTGCCAGAAACCGCCGCCTTCTAAATATTCATTGCCATCATAATCGCGAAGCGGTAAATATTTTTTTTCAATGTTTCGCCACGCAGTATTTCGTTCAGCAGGAGTTGCATCGGGATTTGCATAAATGAAATGCTGGAACTCATCAACCGCTACGCCATACGGAATAAACATTAGCGCGTGTGTGAGATGTGCGTACTTGTACTTATCGGTTTGTGCGCCAAAATATTTTTGCATCCACGGCCAGGTGATAAATTCCATACTCATGCTGTGAATTTCACATGCTTCCAGAGTAGGAGAGAGGTATTCATCTACAGTGAGATTGCGACTGCGGAAAGCCTGAAAAGCATGACCTGCTTCGTGAGTCAGCACATCAATGTCGTGCGATGTGCCGTTGAAATTGCTGAAGATGTATGGCGCTTTGTATGATGAAAGATAAGTGCAATATCCACCACCGGCTTTGTTTGGTTTGTTCACCAGATCCATCAATTCATATTCGAGCATGAAATGAAAAAACTCTCCGGTTTCTTTTGATAGTTCATCATACATAATTGTTGCGTGATTCACAATCCAATCCGGATCGCCTTCGGGTTTTGCATTTCCATTCAGGAAATCTATTCCTTCATCATAATATTTTAATGCTGGTAATGAAAGTCTTTTGCTTTGTTGAGTTTTTAATTGAGTGGCGAGCGGCACTAAATGTTTTAGCACATTTTCACGAAATGCTTCCACCATTGTTTGATTGTAATCAACGCGCTGCATGCGGCCATAACCAAGTCCGATAAAATTTTTGTAGCCAAGTTTCAAAGCCATGCCATGACGAAGTTTTACCAGTTCGTCAAATATTTCATCAAGGCGATTGTGATTTTCTGAAAACCAATTGTCACTTTTTTCGTGCGCTTCTTTTCGTGTGGCTCTGTCGGGTGAAAGTTTAAATGGAGTAAGTCCGCTGAGGTTGTAGGTGTTTCCACGGAATTCAATTTTAGCCGATGCTAACAGTTTGGTGTATTCGGTTGTGAGTTGATTTTCCTTTTGCAGGTCTTCAATAATTTCAGGAGAAAAAGTTTTGATGCTTAACTCAGCCAGCATAAATAATTGTTTGCCATAAATTTTTTCCAACTCAGTTCGTTGTTTCGATTCAATGAGCGCTTTGTAAAACTGCATGACAATATCACGATACATCGGTTCATTCTCATCCATGAACTCCTGTTCTTTTTCATAAAACTCATCCGTGGTATTCACACTGTTTCGGATGGAAACTAAGGTCATTGCAGTATCGAAACTGCGGCGGCGATTGTATATCTCCGTAAATATTTTTTGCAATTCTTCAACATCATTGGCTGATTGAAAAGATTGAATGAGTTGCTGAAATTCTTTTTTGAATTGTGCGAAGTCGGGGCGCGAGTAAGGAAACTCTGAAAATTTCATTCGGTGTTTTTTTGTAGGGCGTGAATGTATAATTTGATGATTTGGTTATTTGATAATTTGCAGATGAAATACTCACGCTGAATTAATGAGTGAACAGAAAATGCAAAACCACTGAGGCACAGAGAGCACAGAGGAACACGGAGCGCTAACTCTGTGCATCTCCGTGAACTCCATATCTCTGTGGTTAACTGCTGATGATTAACTTTGTTGTTACACTCATGCAATGCCAAAACAATTTCTGTTGTTAATTTTTATTTCTCTTATCTTTTTTATCAGAACAGAAAAATGTTTTGCGCAGATTGAGATTCAGAATCCTTCGTTTGAAGGGACAGCGCAACCCGATGTTGTTCCTTATCCTTGGCAAATTTGTTCCCCTTCCCCTGATACTGATCCTTGCAATCTTTTTCCTCAGACTTTTAATTTACCTGCAAGTGATGGTGATACTTATTGTGGAATGGGTGTTTATTCTCCTCCTAATAATTACTATGAAGAAGTTTCTCAAAAATTAATTTGCAGTTTAGTAAAAGGGGCTGTTCATCAATTAAATATTGACCTTGCTTATATTCAATTAAATGGAACATTCACAGGTGGGCAGTTAAGAATTTATGGAGGGTTTGATGTTTATGATAAAGCCCAATTGTTATGGCAATCTTCGGTTTTAAATACTTTCTGGCAAACTTATAATGCGGAGTTTATTCCAAATGAAAATTACAATTACATCATTCTTTCTCCATACATAGCAGGGCAATATCAATTCAGTTATATAGCGGCAGATAATATGTCGCCCACAATTCAGGTTGATGGTAATGCCCACAGAGTTTTGGCTCAAGCAAGTTCTATTAATATTTATAATGGAGAGTGCATTCAGTTATCAGCTCATGTATTGGGTACTGATGCAGTGAATGCTACTTGGTCATCAATTCCATTGGGTTGGTTTTATTCTACCGTTTTAAACCCAGGAACTGTTTGTCCGACGCAAGACATGAAATACATTTTAACCATTACGGACACTTGCGGTTTAACAAGTACCGATACAGCTGCTGTTAAAGTGGAAGAACGAATTCCTTATATCATTCCGAGTATCTTAAGACCAATAACTGTTACAGGAGAAGATAAATTTTACATATCCGGTTTGTCTGTTAATTCAGAATTGAGTATTTACAATATTCTCGGTCAACAACTGTTTCATTCATCAGATTATAAAAATGATTTCAGTGTATCACAACTTCCTGCATCATTGTATTTCTATCAACTGAAAACATCAGATGAAAATAATTATGAAGGAAAGTTTGAAGTGGTGAGGTAGAGTCACTAAAAAATTTACAACTGCTGATTACTTTTGATTTGAAATGCCAACTCTCTACATAATAGCAGGACCTAATGGCGCGGGTAAAACCACTTCCGCAAATATTCTGTTGCCGAATAAATTAGATACGATTGAATTTGTGAACGCAGATTATATCGCCAAAGGAATTTCACCATTCAATCCGTCTTCAGTTGACCGACTTGCAGCGCGTGTTATGATACAGCGTATAAATGAATTACGGAAGGAACTAAAATCTTTTGCCATTGAAACCACACTCACTACAAAATCTTATGCTTCATTGTTTAATTCAATGCAACAGGAAGAATATACTATTGTTCTGATTTTTTTGTGGCTCGAAAATGTTGAGTTGTGTATTCAAAGAGTTGCTGCGCGGGTGAAAGAAGGTGGCCATAACATTCCTGAAGATGTAATCAGAAGAAGATATTCAAAAGGAATTTCCAATCTTGAAAAAATATTTATTCCGATTGCAGACTCGTGGCAGATTTATGATAATACGAATGGAGAATTACAACCTGTAGCAGAAGGAGGAAAAAGAATTGCTACTTTAGTTTTTAACAATGAAATTTGTAAAACCATTTTGAAACAGTTAAAATAATATGAGCGAATCAGAAAGTAAAAAATTATTGGAGAAGATCAGAACTGCTTTATTTGAAATCGGAAAACAAATTCGTCTCGACCATAAATTAAAAGGTCAACCTATCGTTGTGTCAGATGGAAAAGGAGGTGTGAAATTTATTCAACCTGAAGACATAAAAGTTTAATGTGGGAACTGCTTTAATTTCAGTATAAGTATTTTATTCTTCACTCTTAGTTCTTCACTCCTTAAATCACCTGCAATAAAAATCCTTTCAGGTAATTAGTTTCAGGAATTTGCCAGATAACGGGATGGTCTTTTGATTGTGCAAGTACTTCCACCTGACGGATTTTTTTTCCGGAATCAATGGCTGCAGAATACACGGCATCAAAAAACAAATCGGGAGTCATAAAATGCGAACACGAAAAAGTTAACAGGAAACCACCGCTGCGAACCAATTGCATGGCGCGCAAATTCACTTCTTTGTAACCACGCGCGGCAGATGCTGTGCCTGCACGATTCTTGGTAAATGCAGGAGGGTCGAGTATCACAACATCAAATAATTTTTTCTCGCGCACCCATTGTGGCAATAAGTCAAAAGCATTGGCTGCTTTAAAATCACAATTGTTTTCAAACCCATTTAACAATGCATTTGCTTCAGCTTGCGCAATGGCTGCTTCTGAAACATCAATGGCAGTAACTTGTCGTGCTCCGAAATGCGCAGCCTGCAAACTGAACGAACCGGTGTAACAAAAACAATCGAGCACCGAAGCATCTTTCACAATGTTCTTCATGGCGAGTTTGTTTTCTTTCTGGTCGAGAAAAAAACCGGTCTTCTGACCTTCCACCACATCCACATTAAATTTTACTCCGGCTTCGTTCATCACAAAAGTGGTATCGAACGGATCGCTGAGAAAACCTTTGTATTCTTCCAGCCCTTCTAATTTGCGCACTGGAATATCATTGCGCTCATAAATTCCTTTCGGTTTAAAAATATCATTAATCGCTGCAACAATTTCTGGTTTCCATTTATCCATTCCGAGCGAAAGTGTTTGAATCACAATCACCTCACCGAATTTATCCATCACCAATCCGGGAAGAAAATCTCCTTCGCCAAACACCACGCGATAGTTTTCGGTGTATCCGAATTTTTTTCTGTAGTCAATGCACGCTTTTATTTTTCGGTGAAAAAATTCCGCATCAATTTTTTCATCCAAATTTGTGAGCAACCGAACAGTTAGTTTCGATTGCGGATTGTAATATCCTTTACCAATTAAATTTTTTCCTGAATCAATTACTGAAACAATATCACCTGGCTTTACTGAACCGTTCACACTCGCAATTTCATTATCATAAACCCATGGATGCCCTTCGCGATTCCGGTTTCCTTTTCCTTTGTTCAATATAACTTCAGCCATGCTTTTAAAAATTTGAGCGGCAAAGAAAGTCTTATTTAGTTTGGTAATAAAAAAAGCGCCCCGAATTTATCGGAGCGCGTTATAAATTTTTCACGATTCACTATTCGCTATTCGTATTTGTACTACTAAGCTTTTCGAAGCACACTATTCACTTTTATTCCGTCTTCACTAATTTCTGAACTGTTCTGTTTCCATTTTCATCAGTTACTTCTAATAAATAAATTCCTGACCGCAATTCATTTCCAAAAATAACCTGACCGCTTGCTGATGGAATTCTGAATAAAACTTTTCCCTGCAAATCAAAAACCTGGAGGTTAAAAGATTCATTGGAATTTAAAGCAATTTTAAATTCATCTGTTGTTGGATTTGGGAAAACTGAAAATAAATTATCGATGGTTTTTTCATGTTCATTCCGGCAAGTGATTTTATATACCTGAACAAGGTTCGATGCTTTAGTACAACCGTTCGATTTGGTAACTACTACCTTGTACTTTCCGGATACAGCAGGTGTATATGAACTTGAAGTTGCTCCGCTTAAAACTAA
>JAHEZG010000311.1 GCA_023251195.1 Chitinophagaceae bacterium
AATCCATTTTATACCTATGCCTGGTCAAATGGCGAAACAACAAATTTTATCATTATTAATCAGCCCGGAAATTATTTTGTGATGATCAGTAATATGTGCGGATCTGCAAATGCTTTTTGTAATGTGTACAACCTATTACCACCGGCTGTTGATCTTGGAATTGACGATACTGTTTTATGTGGCGATTCGCAGGTGCAGTTTGATGTATTTATTCCTACTTGCCCGCTATGTTATTACTCATGGAGCAATGGCGAAACAGTACCTTTTAACATTATTAATTCTGAAGGAAACAGTTGGGTTTCCATAACTAATGAGTGTGGAATTGCCAGTGATACCATCAATATTAATTTTTTGCCTTATCCGTTTTATGTGTTTGGAAATGATACTATCTTATGTAATAGCGAAGCACTCAATTATAGTTTGTCGCTTGAAGATGGTGATTTTTTATGGCAAGATGGAAGCACTGATTCCAATTATGTAATTGATAATTCAGGTGTGTTTTATGTTTCTCAACACAATTTGTGCGCAACACTTAATGATACAATTGTTGTTAAAAAACTTACGCTCGGTCTTGATCTTGGATTCAATGATACACTGCTTTGCCGCGGCCAAAAACTGCTCCTGTATGCTTCGCAACCCGAAGGAGTTTATTTGTGGAACACCGGCAATATTGATTCATCGCTTGAAATTTCTTCCGATGGAATGTATGCGGTTACTGTTTCTAATTATTGCGGAACTGATTCAGATGAAGTAAAAGTTTATTTTGAAAATTGCAATGAATGCATACATATTCCAAGCGGGTTTTCACCCAATAAAGATGGTCACAATGATTACTTCAGAATATTGCATGATTGTCTTTTAACTGAATTTGAAATTCATATTTATAATCGTTGGGGGCAGGAAGTATATGGATCAAAAGATGCCGACCTTGTGTGGGATGGAAAGTTTCAAGGTGAAGATTTACCAATAGAGGTTTATACTTTTCAAATGAAATACACCAAATCAAATTTGAAAAAAGAAACTTCAGGATATCTTAAAGGAAACATTACACTGCTTCGCTAAATCAATATTGATTTGAAATTTAAATCAGCGAAACTGATTTCCAATTAAGCGTTTACCGGAATTTTTGGAGCGGCACTCATTGTTTCAGCACTTGCCGTGGCGGAAAATTTTTCAAAGTTTTTTATAAATTGTTTTGCCAGGTCATTTGCTTTTTCGTCGTACGAATTTTTATCCACCCATGTGTTGCGTGGGTTTAAAATTTCAACCGGCACATTCGGACAAGTAGTTGGATACGAAATTCCAAATACAGGATGTGTTTCAAATTTCAGTTTATCCAATTCGCCATTTAATGCAGCGGTAATCATAGCGCGGGTGTAACTTAGTTTCATGCGATGACCTGTACCGTATGGTCCTGCTGTCCAACCGGTATTTATGAGCCACACATTTGCCTGGTGTTTTTTCATCCGTTCACCCAACATGTTTGCATAGGTATTTGGATTGAGCGGAAAAAATGGAGCACCAAAACAAGTTGAGAAAGTTGTTTTCGGTTCGGTAATTCCGGCTTCGGTGCCTGCAACTTTAGCAGTGTAACCACTCAGAAACCAGTACATCGCCTGACCCGGAGTTAATTTTGAAACAGGAGGTAACACACCAAATGCATCACATGTTAAAAAGAAAATATTTTTTGGAATTCCACCCACAGAAGGATTTACTGCATTGGCAATAAATTCAATCGGGTAACTCACGCGCGTGTTTTCTGTAATGCTGATGTCGGCATAATTCACAGTGCGTGTGCCTGGGAAGTATCCGATGTTTTCCAATATACTACCGAATTTAATGGCGCTGAAAATTTCAGGTTCTTTTTCTGCAGTTAAGTCAATGCATTTTGCATAGCATCCACCTTCGAAATTAAAAATTCCATTGTCGGCCCAACCATGTTCATCATCACCAATCAATCCGCGATTAGGGTCGGCGCTTAAAGTAGTTTTTCCCGTTCCACTCAAACCAAAGAAAACAGCAGTATCACCATTCTTACCAATATTAGCAGAGCAGTGCATGCTCAACACATTTCTTTCCTGCGGCAACCAGTAATTCAGTACAGTGAAAATTCCTTTTTTAATTTCCCCTGTATATCCTGTTCCACCTATAATAATTATACGCTTGGTGAAATTCAAAACAGCAAAATTATCCTGACGGGTTCCGTCCACTTTCGGGTCAGATAAAAATCCGGGTGCATGAATCACCACCCAATCAGGTGCGAATGATTTCAGCGCATCGGCATTTGGGCGGATAAACATATTGCCGGCGAACATGGCTCCCCAAGGCAATTCAGATATCACACGAACATTTAATTGATATTCCGGATTTGCACAGGCGAAAGCATCCTTTACATACATTTCCTTTCCTGCGCAGTAGGCAACAATTTTATCGTAAAGTGGTTGAAATTTATTTTCATCGAATGCAATATTCACTTCACCCCAATGAATGGTGCCGGAAGTTTTTGCATCCTTAACTATGAATTTATCTTTTGGAGAACGGCCGGTAAATTTTCCGGTTTTGATAGCGAGAGCTCCTGTGTCGGTCAGTTCGCCAAGTTGGAGTTGAATTGTTTTTTCAGCAAGTTCTGTTTGCGAAAGATTCCAGAAAGTTGTCTTCAGATTTCTTAATCCCAATTGGCTTAAATCAGCCGAAGGATTTTTGATACCAGATTCGTTCATTCAGTTTGTGATTTGGTGGCCGCAAATATATATGCAGATGTTAAATCAATGTTATGATTTCATATTTCTTAACATGAATGTTAATAAGGCAGAAACCCTGATTCAGAGAAGTAATAAATCTTTATAATGCACCAGTGCTTCTATAACTAAAGCAGTAGTAACTGCATCGCTCCGCCAAACATGTGTAAAGCGCAGTGGTTCGCCGGCAGAGAAAAATACACCGCCGGTCCAGTATATTCCTGATGAATTGTGCTGTTGGTTGGTTAAAAGAAATTTAATACCGGTTTCAATAGAATGTAATACGGCATCGCTTTTAATTCCTGAATTTATTAGTGTGTTTACACACAAAGCAGTTACATGAAAATCATTTTGCGCAAATCGATCGCTCCAACTTCCATTCGGGTTTTGAAGTGAAAGTATAAACGGAATGGCGTTACAAACCGGATCGTTTAATTGAGTTACACCATTGAGCAATGCTGCTGAAGCAAAATAATGTAAACTAAAATCGCTCGGATAATAAATGCCGCAACGAAAACATCGCTTCTCATTCGCAAGCGCATCAGCAATAAACGAGCATGCTTCGTTGTAGCCCGTGGTGTTTTCTAAGCCAAAAACATGGAGTGCACGCACCACATTGCAATTCACCACACAATCAACATTATTTACTCTTAATGGAAGGTTCGGTTTTTTTTTCGAAGGAAATAAAAAACCGAACGGATTAAAACATGGCTCACGATTGAACCAGGTAAGAAATGCTCCGGTTCTTTTTGTATAACCATATGTGATATTGTAAAATGAATTACTCCGTCGAACTTTTCGCGTATTGCGCCACTGACTGAAAAGTGAATCGGGAAAGGCCG
Source organism: Chitinophagaceae bacterium (assembly GCA_023251195.1). Lineage (GTDB taxonomy): Bacteria > Bacteroidota > Bacteroidia > Chitinophagales > UBA10324 > UBA10324. Next base: position 3,581 of record JAHEZG010000311.1, read on the forward strand.
TGTAAGTTGTTGTGTCGCTCAAATGAAAATGCTGCTTCAGTTTTTTTGAATTCAGCAGTGCGAGATAACCGAGTGAAGTATCATCCGCATCGTTATAAATGTTTGCATACTTGTTCAGTGCGTTTCCTTTGTAGTGATAATGATTCGGGCGTGTGCCGAAATACAACTCCGGATTTTTTGTAAATCTTTTTTTATGCCACCACGGTGCCGGTGGCAATACATGCCAGAAGGCAAATCCATCTCCGCGTTTGTAGCTCTTAATATTTTCAAGCGACAAATCAAGCGCCGGAAGCAGTTGTGAATATTCAGGGTGCGACAAAACAATTTCGGCAAGCGTATTATGGACCATCAGCGAACTGTAACAGTTAGAATCATAAGCCGAATCTCCGGCATTGCCCATGTAAATACTCGTTTCAGTTTCTGTCAGATAACTTGGCCATTCGCCCTTATAATAATCGGAACCAATTGTTTCCTGCTGCTGCGAATGAATCAAAAAATCAATCGCACCATTAATCGAAGCATTGATGGAATCAGAAAAATTCTGTGCTTCAGAAAAATTAAAAATTAAAAATGAAAAATTAAAAATCAGAAATAGCTTCTTCATTTTATATCACGCTGAAATTTTTTCTATAATTTTTTCAGCACACATTTGTCCATCCATCGCCGCGCTCATAATTCCGCCAGCATAACCTGCACCTTCGGCAATCGGATACAGCCCGGAAACTGTTACATGCTCGTAAGTATTCGGGTTGCGCGGAATGCGAACAGGAGAGGAGGTGCGCGATTCAACCGCCACTACAACTGCATCATTACTTAAATAGCCATTCATCTTTTTTCCGAAATGTTTAAATCCTTCGCGCAATCTTTTTGAAATGGAAGATGGAAATAATTCATTCAACGCTGATGATTTTATTCCCGGCTGATAGGAGCAATCAGGTAAAGTGGAAGAAATTTTTCCATTCACAAAATCCTGTAATCGTTGTGCAGGTGCTACTTGAGTTTCTCCTCCGGCAAGCCAGCAAGCTTGTTCCAATTGCTGCTG
>JAHEZG010000312.1 GCA_023251195.1 Chitinophagaceae bacterium
ATTTTTTCTCATTACTTGCTTTGTTGATTGGATTATGAAAAATAATTCTATCAAAATCATTTACAAGCAATTGGTTTCTGTACTACTCATTTCAATCATCGCCATTCAATGCAGCCAGGCAATGGATAGAATTGCTGTATGGAAAAACACTGAATCGTTATGGTTGGATACCATAGAGAAATATAATTATGTTCCGGTCGCACATAATAATCTGGGAAGTTATTATCAAAAGAATAATCGATTGGATGAAGCACTTGTTCAATTCAATGAAGCCATCCGGTTACAAAAAAATTATCCTGAAGCATTAATCAACCGTTCCGATATTTTCAGGGTTCAGGGGAAAATCCGCGAGGCCATTGACGATTGCAGCAACGCCATAAAATTCAATCCCGAATATCCGGGCGCGTTTATGAATCGCGGCATTGCTTACAGCATTGGCGGCAAATATGATTCTGCCTTTCATGATTTTAAAATGGTACTGAAAACAGAACCCAACAATGCAAATGCCTATGGCAACCTTGGGAATTTATTGGATATGAAAGGTAAAATTGACAGCGCCATTTGGGCTTACACCAAGGCCATAGAAATTAATCCTGCATATTTCGACTGTTATGGAAATCGTTCGCGCAGTTATATGAAACGCAAAATGTACAATGAAGCTTTAAACGATGCCAACAGTGCAATTTCTTTTTCGCCTTCTACGGGAAATTTGTTTGCACTTCGTGCAGATATTTATTTTAACCTCAATCAATTTGAGAATGCATTGAACGATGCAGTGAAAGCACAACAACTTGGTTTCAATATTAATCAGCAATACATTGAAATGCTGAAACAAAAAACAGGGAAGTGATTTCTTTTTGCGCGGTATAAATTGCTTTTTAAAATTCTCTTTCCATGGTCACACTCGCCTTTTCAATTGGTCCGCCAAGTGCAGGATTTAATTTTGATACTTTTATTTTTATTCTATTCACCCGAAGTTGAAGAATTATAAGGTTGATTATTTCAGTGCAATAAGTTTCAATTAAACGAAAAGATTTCAGTGCAATTTTTTTACACATTTCGTAAAGTGTTTCATAATTAATGGTGCGGGTCAGTTGGTCATTTGTTTGAACGGCTAAATTTATTTCAACTTCCAAATCAATTAAGATCTCGTTTCCTACCACCTGTTCTTCTTCATAAAATCCAATGGGCGAATGAAACTTCATTCCTTCAAGACTTACAATCATAAAATTTGTTTTGTTCCTGCAAATAGAAAATTTATAACCGAACTATTATCAATTCAATCAAAAAATTCTTTTTATAAAATATTAATGACAGTTAATTATCACATGCTGAAATCAATTCTATTTTTGCCGCACTTTAAAAAACATCCATGTATAAAGACCAGTACCAGCACCCCGATTACTACCTGCTCGATGAATTTTTAACAGATGAGCATAAACTAATTCGTAATACGGCAAGAGCGTGGGTAAAAGAAAACTGCTCACCTATTATGGAAGATTATGCCCAGCGCGCCGAGTTCCCCAAACATTTAATTCCTGGTTTAGCTGAGATTGGCGCTTTCGGTCCAACCATTCCGGTTGAGTATGGAGGTGCAGGACTTGATTATATTTCTTATGGAGTAATTATGCAGGAACTGGAAAGATGCGATTCCGGAATTCGCTCAACAGCATCAGTGCAGGGTTCATTGGTCATGTATCCGATTTATGCTTATGGAAGTGAGGAGCAAAAGAAAAAATATTTACCGAAGCTGGCAAAAGGAGAACTGATGGGATGTTTTGGCTTAACTGAACCTGATCATGGCTCTGACCCATCGAGCATGATTACAAATTTTAAAGAACATGGTGATCATGTGATTTTAAACGGAGCAAAAATGTGGATCAGTAATTCGCCGTTTGCTGATATTGCAGTAGTGTGGGCAAAGGATGAACAAGGTGATATCAGAGGATTAATTGTAGAGCGCGGAATGCCCGGATTTACAACACCCGAAACGCACGGCAAGTGGTCGCTTCGTGCATCAGCCACCGGTGAATTGGTTTTTGATAATGTAAAAGTTCCGAAAGAAAATATTTTTCCAAACATAAAAGGATTGAAAGGCCCGCTTGGTTGTTTGAGTAGCGCACGATACGGAATCGCGTGGGGCGCATTGGGTGCAGCAATGGATTGTTATGATTCAGCACTGAGATATTCGAAACAACGAATTCAGTTTGGTAAACCAATAGGAGGATTTCAGTTAACACAAAAAAAATTAGCTGAGATGATTACTGAAATAACAAAAGGTCAACTGCTTGTTTGGCGATTGGGTCTATTGAAAAACGAAAACCGCGCTACTCCAGCTCAAATAAGTATGGCAAAAAGAAACAGTGTTGAAACTGCATTAAATGTATCCCGCGAAGCACGGCAAATTCACGGCGGCATGGGCATCACCGGCGAATATTCTATCATGCGCCACATGATGAACCTTGAATCAGTTGTTGCTTACGAAGGCACGCATGACATACATTTATTAATAACCGGAATGGATATAACCGGAATCAACGCATTTAAATAAAAAAATATTTTTTCTATTACTAAAATATTGGCCGGTTAACAGAAAAAAATTTTCATTCAACGATGATTCAGGGCGATTTATAAATAATTTGAATCATTGGGCTTACAGGTCATCTAATTTCGGTTAGTCTGAAAATACAAATCAAAATTTGGAGGCCTATGAAAAAAATTCTTTACACAATTGTGATAGCAGGAAATTTAAGTTTTTGTGTTCGCGCGCAATCACTCACTTCAACACTGGTTTCAAATCCTGATACAAATATTTCATCACCTCAAAATAAATTGGATTATATCGTGATGAATGCAACAGATAAAAAACTGAGAAGCGATTTCAAGGAATTAAAAATCAACATTGCGCCAAATGATGCAAAAGGAATGTTGTCAGTTGAAATTTATTCTTCAAAACACTGGATTCTTTTAATGGAATTGAAAAACGGCCTTGAAGATGTGTTGTTGTTTCAGGAAATTGAATTACAACCCGGCATGAATACAATTCCATTCGAAACTGATGACGCACCTATTACAACTTTTAATTTAAAACTTAGCGAAGTAAGTTCAAATTACAGCGCATCGCTTTCACTTCTGAAAAGGTAAACTTTTTTAGAACCGATAAGTAAGAACGATTCTCGAAAAAAGAGAATTGTATGAAATTTACTTTAAGCCTCGCATTTTTTACACTTGTTGTTTATTCCATTTCATTGGCCGGAACCGAACAGCCTTCCAACTTAAAAACGGAAGTAACAAGCGCCACTCAAGTAAAATTAATTTGGTCGGGAAACATTGATGATTATTGTTACCAGCTTCGGGTTAAGGAAAAAAGTGGTGCCGAATGGAATGAATACATTGTAATGGCACCAAGTACTAACCGGCGAATCAGTAATTTAAAAGCAGGAACTTCCTATACATGGGAAGTACAATGCTGCGGAAAATCAAAGCGAGATATTTCAGGATTTATTAAAGGAGCAGATTTTACTACTTTTTCAGATTGCCACGCACCGGAAGAAATAAGTATGGTGAGAAGCGGATTGGATTACCTGATACTAAATTGGGACGACATAGGCGCTTCAAAATATGAAGTTAAAATTCAGGAAATCGGAGCCAGCAACAGTTCTGTTTATTTTACCCAGAACAACACCATGCGGATTGACAATCTTTCTTCCTATACAGAATATGAAATTTCAATCAGTTCGTATTGCAAGGAAACCGATTTAACCGGTTCGGTATTTTCCCAACCCGAAATATTTTCAACTTATTCATTTCTTCAAAATGATTTTGAACGGTTGGAATTTTCAGAAAACAATATTGATAAGGTCAATGTAGTTAAGGTTCCGAAAATGATTGGCACTGCGAAATTGATTAATTCATATGGTCAGGTTGTATCAGATATAAAACCGGCAATGTTAAATTCAAATGGGGTTTATTTTGATTTGAATTCGAATACACCAAGCGGAATTTATGTTGTTCAGATTGCAGGATCAACCTGCAAAAGATACCTGCTGCGTTAATGGTTCAATCCGGAAATAAAATGAATCGGATTAATCAATTATAAATTTTGCATCAAAAGACTTTATTCCCTTTAGTATTTATGTACATCCATTGATTATCCTTTTTTACAAAAGCTAGACCTCTGTAAAAATTCTGGCCTTCTGAAAATTGAAAATCAATTACAACTTTACCTTCCGAATTAATAAATCCGTAAAGGTTATTGAATTTAACCATTGCAAGGCCATCGGAAAAAGAAGTGCCTGTTGAGTAAATTGAGGGAGTTATAGTTTTTCCTTCTTTATCAATGTATCCAACAAAACCACCTTTCAGTCTCATTTCGTTGGCATCAAAAATCATTTTTTGTTTTACTAAAGCAATTCCTTCAGAAAAATTACCAGCACTATCATATTGAGGTGTAATAACGATTTCTCCTTTAAGATTTATAAATCCATACTTCATGTTATCTAAAATCCAGGCCATACCATTATTAAAATTTCCGCAGTATTCATAGTCGCCGTTTCCCCATATTTTTCCGGTCGTATCAATGTAAGTTGAGCGGTATTCGCCAATGTAAACATGT
>JAHEZG010000037.1:0-3331 GCA_023251195.1 Chitinophagaceae bacterium
AAACCGCCGTTTTAATTGATCGGAAAAATATGCCTGATTCAGTGAAAGCAAGCCACATACTTTTCTCTACTCAAAACGGTGTGGATTCAGTAAAAGTTAAAACTAAGGCTGATAGTGTATTCAATGCAATTAAAGGCGGAGCAGCTTTTGAATCGCTGGCTGTAAAATACAGTGATGACAAGGGATCCGGTGAAAAAGGTGGTGATCTTGGTTACATAAAATTCGGAATGACTGTTCCGAAATTCAACGATTATTTATTTGAAAACGGTAAAGCCGGAGAAATAAATATGATTAAAACCGAATTTGGTTACCACATTATTCGCATTACAGAAACCCCGGTTCCAACTGTCCATGTTCAATTGTCAACAGTAACCCGCCATGTTGATTACAGCAGCACCACCACCAATGCCATTTATGATAAAGCCACCAAATTTTTAAATGAGCATTCATCTGCTGAGTTATTTTCAAAGGCCATGAAAGATCAAAACATCAATCATCAGTCAAGTGATCAAACAAAAAAGAATGATTTTCAAATTCCAGGTTTATCAACCGCTCGTGAGGTTGTAAAATGGGCATATGGAGCCGAAAAAGATGCCGTGTCATCCGTATTTACTTTAGGTGATGATTATGCCGTAGCACACCTTGTTTCAATTTCGCCTGAAGGAACCGGAACTGTGGAAGCACTCAGAACTCAGGTAGAACCACTCGTTCGAAATGAATTAAAAGGTGCAGCAATTGCCGGTCAGGTGAATGCCTCATTTGCATTGAATGCAACACTGGAATCTATTGCCCAGAAATTTAATAAAGAAGTATCTTCGGGTGAAAACATGGCTTTCGCTGATGGTTATTTTAACAATATCGGATTTGAACCAAAAGTAAATGGCGCACTTTCAACTTTGAAAGAAGGTGTAATTTCAAAACCAATTGTTGGTCGCAATGCCGTTTTTGTATTAAAACTAATTTCAGTTTCTAAACCCCAACCGGTGGCAGATTACAATCAGTTCAAACAAGATATTCAACAAGCTGTTGCTCCTCGATTTGAATATGGATTTACTGAAGCATTGAAAAAAACTATTACCATTGTTGATGACCGTTACCTTTTCTTTTGATATTGAACTGAAAAAGTTTCGTTGTGTTAAAACATGCAACGAATAAAATGGAAAATAATAATCCAATAATAAATAAGGTCGCCACAAGCGACCTTATTACTTTAGATCTCGAAGATTTTTATCCTAAGGTTGATATAACAGACTTTGATTTAAAAGATTTTCTTTTTATGGGATTGGTACTTAAAGAAAAAGATTTTCGCGAGTCGCTTAAAACACTTGATTGGAACAAGTACTATAATAAAAATGTGGCAATTTATTGTTCAGCTGATGCCATTGTACCCATGTGGGCCTTTATGCTGGTGGCTGTAAATCTGAGTGGTGTTGCAAATTATTATCGATTCGGAACCAGTGAAGAATTGATTGAAGATTTGTTTTTTCAAACATTAAAAAATATTAGGCCTGAAACTTATCGTGATAAAAAAGTTTTAGTAAAAGGTTGCAGTACCAAAGAAGTTGCAGCTTCTGTTTATGTTGAAGTTGCACGAATTTTATTGCCACATGTAAAAAGCCTGATGTATGGCGAAGCCTGTTCAAATGTTCCACTCATGAAACGCAGATAGAGTGGTGTTTAAATGGTAAATCATTTTTATATTACCTATTTCAATCTGCAATCAGTAACTTTTTTAAATTGATCAATTCCAATAAAAGTTTCTACTTAATCCAATCAAATCCGGTATAAGGTCGCAGCACATCAGGAATGCGAATACCCTCTTCACTTGTTTGATAATTTTCTAAAAGTGCTGCAACAATTCGTGGCAGTGCCAGTGCACTTCCATTGAGCGTGTGAGCCAAATTTATTTTCCCGTTCTTGTCTTTGTAACGGAGCTTCATGCGGTTGCTCTGAAATGTTTCGAAGTTGGAGACTGAACTTACTTCGAGCCATTTTTTTTGTGCAGCAGAATAAACTTCAAAATCAAATGTGAGTGCCGATGCAAAACTCATATCGCCGCCGCACAAACGAAGTATGCGGTATTTCAATCCAAGTGCGTTCAGTAAACTTTCAACATGACTCACCATTGCATCAAGTGTTGAATAAGATTTATCCGGATGTTCGAGTTGTACGATTTCTACTTTATCGAATTGATGCAAACGATTTAATCCGCGCACATCTTTTCCGTAACTACCTGCTTCACGACGGAAGCATTGCGAGTAAGCACACATCTTCACCGGCAATTCTTCTTCCTTTAACAACACATCGCGATAAATATTGGTGACCGGAACTTCAGCCGTAGGAATGAGGTAGTAACCATCTTCATTCACAAAATACATTTGCCCATCCTTGTCGGGCAGCTGTCCGGTTGCATAACCCGAATCAGCATTCACCATCAGCGGCGGTTGAATTTCCATAAAGCCCGCTGCAATGGCTTTATCTAAAAAGAAACTAATGAGTGCGCGCTGCAGTTTTGCACCCTTACCCATGTAAACAGGAAAGCCTGCACCGGTAATTTTATTTCCCAATTCGAAACTGATGAGATTGTACTGCGTGGTTAAATCCCAATGCGGTTTTGCATCGGCAGAAAGTTTTGGTTCATCACCGCCTTCTCGAACCACTACATTTTCTTCCGGTATTCTTCCCTTCGGAACACTTGCATGTGGCAGATTCGGAACACGCACCAATAAGTCGTGTAACACTTTTTCAATGTGCCCTTTTTTTTCTTCTAACTGTTTGGCTTCTTCTTTCAGTGATGAAGTTTCTTTTTTCTTTGCTTCAGCGTCTTCTGATTTTTTTTGCGCCATCAACTGACCAATCTCTTTCGAAACAGCATTGAGTTTTGCAAGTGTGTTATCGAGTTCAGCTTGTGTTTTCTTGCGGTCGGTATCGTGGACAATGATGTCGTCAATAATTTTTGTTCCGTCAAAATGTTTAATTGCAAGACGGTTGAGCACATCTTCTTTATTATTCTGGATATGATTTAGCTGTAACATGCTGGTTGAAAAATTTTTGCGAATATAATTGTAAAATGAAGGGATGATTAATGAGTAAATAAAATTGATGAATTGAAAATATTTTATGTGCGTATTTAACCATCCGGATTATCTTAATAAGTTAAGGAAATAGCTAATGGCATTGGTAAAATATTTTATGGAATTATAGCCAACGGTTTAAACTGTTGGCTATAAAAATTCATTCAACTCAAAATTGTTTAAAGGATTTGCATCTGAACCAAATGAAGTTGTCGTTCGGGAAGTATGATATTGTATTTGTTTATTTCTGCCAACAT
>JAHEZG010000037.1:3341-5597 GCA_023251195.1 Chitinophagaceae bacterium
CCCTTACGGAGCACCCGTTGAGAGTTTTGAGTTTCGGGTTTTTGGTTTCGGGTTTTAGTTGTGCGCTGACTGTTTAGCGTTTTTCTTTTCCCAAAACAAAACCATTACATAACAAACCATTTTTCAATTTCCACCTTTGCTATCTTAAAAAATATATTTTAGCACCTCTAAGTTTCAAGTTATGGAATACCAGATAAAGGAAGAAGGCGATTTTAAATACATTGAAGAGGGCGAAGGCGAAACGCTGATGCTGCTGCACGGGCTGTTTGGTGCGCTCAGCAATTTTCAATTTATACTCAATGAATTTAAGGGGAAGTACAGGGTGGTGATTCCTATTATTCCTATCACCGAGATAGAAATTTTCAGCGCTACTGTAAAAGGATTGGAGCGTTATGTTCATCAGTTTGTGCAGGCGCGCAAATACGATACTTTTATTCTGCTGGGTAATTCGCTGGGCGGACATATTGCGCAATTGTATTGTCTGGCTCATCCTGAAAAAGTGAAAGCAATGATTTTGACCGGTGCGAGTGGATTGTTTGAAAGCTCGATGGGCAGCACTTTTCCGAAGCGTGGCGATTATGAATACATGAAGCAACGCACTGAATATACTTTCTACGATCCGAAAACAGCGACCAAGGAATTAGTGGATGAAGTTTTTGAAATGGTGAACAATCGCGGTAAGGCATTCCGCATTATTTCAGTGGCGAAATCTGCAATGCGCGAAAATCTGGCGTCGGACTTACACAATATCAAGTGCTCTGTTTGTTTAATCTGGGGAAAGCAGGATACCATTACTCCGCCATTTGTGGCTGAAGAATTCAAGCATTTGATTCCACACGCCGATTTATACTGGATGGATAAATGCGGTCACGCGCCGATGATGGAAAAGCCCGAAGAATTTAATTTGCTCTTACATCAATTTCTTGATAAAATTTCCGTTTCCGCCTAAACACATACATGAGAGCTGCTGATTTAATTACGCACTCGGTGCCGCTTTTGAAAAAGACTGACACCGGTTCCTTCGCTTTACAAACCATGGCTGACCATCATCTTTCGCAATTGCCAATTGTGCAGGGTGAGAAATTGCTGGGGCTGGTGCGCGAAGAAGATATTCTGAATCATCACAACAACGATGCGAAGTTGCTGGAGATGAAACTGAAATTGTTGAAGCCATTCATTCACGACTACGAACATATTTTTGAAGTGCTGAAAGTTTCGAGCGAGTTGAAACTGAAAGTGATTCCGGTGGTGGATAAGGATGAAAATTATATGGGTGCTATCACGCTGGAAGACCTGATGAATTATTTCGCGCGCGATACGGATATACTGGAGCCGGGTGCGATTGTGGTTTTGGAAATTGCGGTGGGCGATTATTCGCTCGCTGATATTGCACGAATCATTGAACAGGAAAGTGCAAAAATTTTATGCGTGTTTGCAGGTTCTGATAAGGAGAAAACAAAAATTGAACTGACATTGAAACTGAATGTATCGGATATTCAGGGGATCATTCAATCGCTGCAGCGACACAGTTATGTGGTTAAAGATTCGTACCAGGAACCGGAATATTTCGAAGACATGAAGGACCGCTATGATTCACTCATGGATTATCTGGATGTTTAATTTTAAATCATCCTCATAATTATTAAGGATGAACAAAGCTCTTCAAACACTCTTCGACAAGCTCAGACTGACAGGTCACGATATTGAAAGAACTACGGCTTGTCAGTCTGAGCTTGTCGAAGACTCTGTATTTTCTCCATGCGAAATTTTTTTCAGTAAGAAATATTTTTCAGCAAGAAATATTTTCATATTCATTTTCCTGATTTCTTCATTTCATAAATCGCAAGCGCAGGTTTTAATTGATTCGATTTACAAGAAAGATTTTAAAGTATTCATTCACGATATTGTGATTGAAGGAAATAAAAAAACGAAGGAGCAGATTATTTTCCGTCAGCTCACTTTTAAAAAAGGCGACTCCATTCCGTTTTCCAATTTGCAAACTGTACTGAATGAAAGCAAGCAGTACATTATTAACACCGGATTGTTCTATAATGTAACACTCAACATCCGCAACTGGGAAGGCAGCAACATGGATATATTTATTTCGTTGGAAGAACGGCTTTACACTTACCCGATTCCGACAGTAGATATTTTCGATAGAAATTTTAATGCGTGGTATGTGGAGCATCATCACGATGGAAAAAGATTACAGTACGGAATTCGTTTTCTGCAAATGAATATGCGAGGCAGAAATGA